>JBMCIV010000059.1:0-7603 GCA_048616735.1 Wenzhouxiangella sp.
CCTGTCCGGCCTGGTTCAGGAGTATCCGAACGTCCTGGTGATGGGGGATTTCAATACCGGTCCGGGCTCGCGCGAACTGCGCAGTTTCTGCGATCACGCCGGCCTGGTCATGCCGACCGGCGATGTCCTGACTTTTCCCTCCTGGAATCCGCAGCGGTCGATCGACCACATCCTGGTCTCGCCGCGCATGAACATTGCCGAGCTTGGCGCGCTGCCGGTGCGGTTTTCCGACCACCGGCCGCTGGCCATGCGCCTGAACCTCAACGGTGCCGTCGAGCTACCAGAACATTCGGACCGCAATTACCAGCAGTAGCACGCCAAAGATTCTGCGCAGCAGCGCTGCCGGCAGCCAGTGAGCCAGGGCCACGCCGGCCGGGGCCGCGACCGCGCCGGCCAGTCCGATCGCCAGCACGCCGGGCCAGTACAGATAGCCCAGGCTCAGATCCAGGACTGGACGATCACGGCCGGCGAGCAAAAAGCCGACGACGCCGCCCAGCGCGATAGGCCAGCCGCAGGCCGAGGCGATGGCCACAGCGCGCACTGTGGGATAGCCGTTGCGGACCAGATAAGGTACGTTGAAGCTGCCGCCGCCGATGCCCATCAGCGCAGACACAGCGCCGATGGCCGGGCCGGCCAGCCAGAACGCGCGCGGGTAAGGAGGCAGCGGCGAGCGCGCGGTCTGCAGCGCGAGCAGCATGCGCAGCCCGATGACCGCGGCCAGCAGCGCGAACACCCGCGCCAGCACCTGGCCGGGCAGGGCGGCGGCGGCGAGCGCGCCGAGGCCGGCGCCGGCGGCCACGGCGGGTGCCAGCCGGGCCACGGTCGGCCAGTGCAGCGCGTCGCGGCGAGCGTGGAACCAGACCGCGCTGGCCGAGGTCAGGAGCATGGATCCCAGCGATGTCGCCACCGCGACCGGCACCGCGATCTCGGCGTCCACGCCGCGCGCCTGCAGCAAAAAACTCAGCGCCGGAACGATGACCAGGCCGCCGCCAATACCGAGCAGCCCGGCCAGCAGCCCGGCCAGCAGCCCGGTGATCAACAGCAGCAATACGAGGAGTAGCACTTGTTGGACGGTCTCTCGACGCGCGACAATAGCGATCATCTTGAAGCAGGCATCAGGCGGATGGCAAGCTGGTTGATCAAGGCGGTGGCGGTGGCAGCGGCCGTCGGAGCCGCACTGGCCGCCTCGGCCGACCGGGCCACCGATCGCGAGCGGTTCATCCAGGGCTGGCAGGCCGCCGGGCGTGCCGATCATGCGGCTATGCAGGCCGCCATCGATGACTTGCCGGACTACGCTCTGACGCCTTACCTGGAATTCGAGCTCAAACGCCAGACGCTGGACGCGGTTGCGCCGGCCGAGATGAGCCGTTTTCTGGCCCGTTACCGCGACTGGTCGTTTGCCCCCGGACTGGAAACCCGCTGGCTGCGCAGCCTGGGGGCGCGCGGCGAGTTCGCGCTGCTCGACCGCTACGGCCGCGAGTCCGGCGACACCGAAGTTCGCTGCTGGCTGGCTCGCGGCGACCTGGCCGCCGGCAACGACGAGGGCTTGAGCGAGCGAGTCGCGGCGCTGTGGCTGGTGGGGCGCTCGCAGCCCTCGGTCTGCGACCCGGTTTTCGCGTGGTGGCGGCGCCAGGGCAATCCCTCGGCCGAGCAGGCCTGGACGCGCTTCGGGCTGGCGCTGGACGACGGCCAGACCGGCCTGGCGCGCTATTTGCGCCGCTATCTCGATCAGAATCAGCGCGCCTGGGCCGATCACTGGCTGGAAGTGCGGGCGCGGCCGAGCCGGCTGATCTCGCTGGCCCGCCAGTGGCCGGACCTGGAAATGTCGCGCCAGCTGGTGGCCGATACCCTCATGCGTCTGGCGCGGCGCGATTGGCAGCAGGCCGACGAGGCCTGGAAAGTGCTGCGCAATCGCTTTGAGCTCACGCCCGCCCGGGCCGCGGCCGTGGCGCGCGAAATTGCCCTGTTCCGCGCGGTCGCGCTGGATGTTGATGCGATCTCCGGCATCGACGCCCTGCCCGAACAGGCGATTGATCAGCAGGTGCTGGAGTGGCGCGCCCGCGTCGCCATGGCGCAGGGTGAGTGGGAACAGGTGCTGACCAGCATCCAGCGCATGCGCTTGCTCGAGCAGGGTCGCTCGCGCTGGCGCTACTGGCGCGGTCGGGCACTGGCCGAGCTGGGTCGTCCCGAGGCGATGCTGGCCTTCGGCTCTTTGGCCGGGGAAGCCACCTACTACGGCTTCCTGGCCGCGGCCTGGCTGCAGCAGGATTTCAGTCTTTGCCCGCAGGATCTCGCGGCCGACCCAGCCCGCCAGCGCCGCTTGATGCGCGATGCCGAATTCGACCGCGCCCTGGAGCTCTACGAGGTCGGCCTGATCGATCACGCCCGTCGCACCTGGTCCAGCGTCTGGCGGCGCCTGAGCGATCCAGAGCGGCAACAGGCGGCGCTGCTGGCGGCCGGCCGCGGCTGGCACGATCGCGCCATCGCCGCCCTGGGTGCCTCCGGCCGGATGCGGGCCTACCCCTGGCGCTTTCCGATGATCGAGGTTTCTCGGGTGACCGAGTACGCCCAGCGCTGGGGGGTGGACCCGGCGTTGGTCTACGGCCTGATGCGCGCCGAGTCGGCGATGCAGGTCGACGCCTTGTCGCCGGCCGGTGCGCGCGGTCTGCTGCAGCTCATGCCCGGCACGGCGCAGGCGGTGGCCTGGCGTCACCGCCTGCCGTTCAATGGCGCGGGTGACTTGATGGATCCGGCGATCAATATCCCGCTGGGCGTGGCCCACCTGGGGGAGCTACAGCGGCGCTACGAAGGCGACTGGGTGCGGGTTGCCGCGGCCTACAACGCCGGCGCCAACGCGGTGGCGCGCTGGCTGGAAGAGCGGCCTGCCAGCGATCCCGATATCTGGCTTGAGACCCTGCCGTTCTTCGAAACCCGCGATTATGTTCCCCGCGTGCTGGCCTTTGCGACCATTTACGAGTGGCAGCTCGAGCGCTCGCCGCAGGTGCTGGCCCGAACCATCCTGCCGCAGCGCGCCGAGACCGCGTCAGGCTTCCGGTGCAGCCAGTGATCGCGCGCCCGTGAGTGTCGACGCTGACGGTGATCGCTACCTCCAGGGCCTGCAGGTTTACCAGGTCGGGGGGTCGGTGCGCGACCGCTTGCTCGGCCTGCCGGCGGGCGATCGCGACTTTGTGGTGGTTGGCGCCGGGCCCGAAGAGCTCGTGCGCCGGGGCTTTCGCCCGGTGGGCCAGGATTTCCCCGTTTTTCTGCACCCGGTAACCGGTGAGGAATACGCCCTGGCCAGGACCGAGCGCAAGCAGGGGCACGGCTATCGTGGTTTCGTTTTCCGCACCGGCCCTGAGGTCAGCCTGGAGCAGGATCTCGCGCGCCGCGACTTGACCATCAACGCTATGGCGCTGGACCCGGACGGATGTCTGATCGATCCTTTCCATGGTCGGCTGGATCTGCAGGCCGGGCGCCTGCGCCACATTTCCGACGCCTTCCGTGAAGACCCGGTTCGCATTCTGCGCCTGGCCCGCTTCGCGACCCGCTTCGCCGCCTTCGAGATCGCGCCGCGCACGCTGGAGCTGTGCCGGGACATGGTGAAAAGCGGTGAAGTCGAGCACCTGGTGCCCGAACGCGTGTGGCAGGAGATGAGCCGGGCGCTGCTGCATGATGCGCCGTCGCGGTTTGTCGAGGTGCTGCGCGAGACGGGCGCGCTGGCCTTGATTCTGCCCGAGGTCGCTGCCGTGCTCGAACGGCCTGACCAGGGCTGGGGCACGCTCCTGGCGCTCGATCAAGCCGCGCAGCTCGGCGCGGACCTGGCGGTTCGGTTCGCGCTGCTGGTCCGCGATACCGGGGACGGCGGCTCGATCGAAGCGCTCAGTCGGCGCCTGCGGGTGCCCACCGACTGCCGCGAAATGGCTGAGCTGGTCGGGACGCTGTGCGCCAAGGCGCACAGCGTGGAGCAGATGGAGCCGGAGGAAGTCTTGCAAGTACTTGAACGGCTGGATGTTTTTCGGCGTCCGCAGCGTCTGTCGCGTTTTTTGCTGGCCTGCGAAGCCGCCGATCGCGCCTCGCGGGCCGGACCGCGCAGACCTTATCGGCAGGCCGAACTCTGGCGCAAGGCGGCCGTCGCCGCCCGGTCGGTGGACGGTGGCGCGCTGGCGCGCCAGGGTCTGCAGGGCGGCAAGATCGCCGCGGCGCTCAGGCAACAGCGGCTGGCTCGAATCGCCGATCTTGCATTGGATCAAGACCTCAAAAACTGCTGATCAGCTTTTGTTCCAGCAGGTCGTGGTACGCCTCGGCCGGTTGCGGATGACCCAGCAGATAGCCCTGGACAAAGTCGACCCGGCACTGGATCAGGTGCCCCAGCTGGCTGCGGGTTTCCACGCCTTCGGCCAGCACGCCCATGCCCAGACTGTGGATCAGCTCGACGATGGCGCGGGTCAGGGCCAGCTGCTGTTCGTCGTTTTCGATACCCTGAACGAAGCTGCGGTCCAGCTTGACGTAGTCGACCCGCAGGCGCTGCAGATGGGCCAGCGAACTGTAGCCGGTGCCAAAGTCGTCCAGGCTGACCTTGATGCCCTGGTCGCGCAAACGCTGGATGGTGTCCAGGCCGGCCTCGAAGTCTGTGATCGCCGCGTTTTCGGTCAACTCGACGTCCACGCAGGACTGGCTGATGCCGCGCTCACGACACATCTCGACCAGCTTGTCGGGCAAGTCGGGTTGCTGAAAGCGCTCCGCCGAAATATTGATCGATACGCTGACCGGGCTCAGGGCCAGGTCGCGGTGCCATTCGGCGACCTGGTCCAGGGCCTGGGCAAAAATCCAGTCCTCCATTTCATCGAGTACGCCCAGCGAGGCCGCGTCCTGGAGGAAATGATCCGGGGTCAGAATGCCGCGCGTTGGATGGTTCCAGCGCAGCAGCGCCTCGAAGCCGGCGATGCTGCGTTTACGGATGCTGACCAGGGGTTGGAAATGGAGCATGAACTGGCCCTCTCGGCACGCGCGCCGAAGTTCCGATTCACGGTGGATCAGATCGCCCGGCCCGGGCTGGGTCTCCGAGGCTTCGTGAACGACCAGGTCCTGCCCGGCTTCGGCCGAGCGCAGCTGGGCGCGCTGGGCCAGGTTGAGCAGCACCGCGGCGTCATCGGCGTGGTCCGGCCCGATGCTCATGCCGCCGCTCATGTTCAGGAAAAATTCCTGGTTTGCGTGATGAAACGGGAGGCGTAGCCGGGCCAGGATCTTGCGCGCGTGATCGAGGGCGTCTTCCTTGCGGCGGATGTTGGGCATCAATACGATGAAGTCGCGTTCGCTCATGCGCCCGAAAACGAAGCGCTCGGGTAACTTGTCGCTGATCCGTCGGGTCAGGTCGAGGACCATGTCGTCGGCCCGGTTCCAGCCGACCGCTTCGCTGACGGCCTTGAAGCGATGCACGCCCAGCGCCAGCACGGCAACGCGTCGATTGGGGTTGGCGCGGGTCTGAAGAACTTCCCGGCTCAGCAGGTTCTCGACCTGACGGCGGTTGGGCAAGCCGGTGGCGGCATCGTGGGTGCGGAAATAAAGCAGGCGCTGTTCAGCCGAAAGCGCCTTGAGCCTGGCCATGCGGGTTCGCTCGCGCTCGTTTTCCAGCATCCAGATCAAGATGCTCAGACCGATAAAGGTGAGACTGAACAGGCTGGTCAGCGCCAGCAGCGGGGCCGGATACCCCGGCTGTTGGCCGTTCTCGAAGCTCAGGCCTGCGCTGCCGGCATAGAGCATGAACAGGCCGGTCACGGCAAATGCGGTGGTGCCGACGATCGGGCTGATCTGCGTCGGAAAACGGCGTCGGGCCTCGTTCATTTGCCAGCTGAGGCCGAGAAAGACCGCGGCGGCTACCGCATAGGGTATCGAGAAGCGAAAGACATTGACCAAGACAGGGTTGGCGCTCAAGGCAACGCCGATGCCCAGTGCCGCTCCGACCAGGACGGTGCCGCCGATCAGTAGTCGATCGCGCTGGCCCGGCAGTGGTTTCTGGCTGAGGCCGCTGACCATGCCCAGGATCAGCCAGGTCAGAAAAGCGAGGAAGCTGAAGATTTCAGCAACGAACAGGATTTTACGGATGCCGACGCCCACGCCGTCTGCCGCCAGCATCAGATTGAAGGCAAAGACAACCGAGTAAAGACTCAGCGCGCCGAAGGCCAGTGCCAGTTGGCGCAAAAAAGGATAGTCCAGCGAGTGCAGGAACAGCCGCAGGACGCCGGCCAGGACCACGGCGGCCAGGCCCTGCGCCAGCAGCGTGGCGATGACGAATTCAATCGGCTGCACGATAAGAAGGCATGCTGTCGCAGCAAGAAGGCAAAACTTATCCTACCGGAATCAGGGAACAAGCGCCAACTTCTAGAGCCGAATTGAGAACAGCGTTCACAAAAGTCATTGACGCGCCAGTGATCCTGGTTCTGTTAAGCTCCGCGCCCTGAGGAAGTGGAGAATCGTCAGTGCCTTTGACCCGTCTTGGGCTGGGAAACCCGGTGGCCGTGGCCGTGGGGTGCATCCTGCTAGTGATTTTTGGTCTCATCAGCCTGAATCGTTTACCGATCCAGCTCACGCCGAACATCGACCGGCCGACCATCAGTATCAGCACCGGTTGGCGCGCCGCCGCGCCCAGCGAGGTCGAGTCGGAAATCCTCGAACCGCAGGAAGACCAGCTGCGCGACGTGCCCGGGCTGCAGCAGATGACGTCCACCGCCCGCCAGGGCAGGGCGTCGATCAGCCTGGAGTTCGACGTCGACATCGATCTGAACCGCGTCCTGATCGAGGTGATCAACCGGCTCAACCAGGTACCACGCTACCCGGTCGACGCCAGCGAGCCGACCGTGCGCGTCGGCTCCGACCAGTTCGGTGACACCATCGCCTGGTTCGCGATTCGGCCGCTGGAAGAGAACACGCGACCGATCATCGAGTATCAGGACTTCGTCGATGAAGTCGTGCGCGAGCGCCTTGAGCGCATCCCGGGTGTCTCGTCGGCCAGCCCGCGCGGCGGACGCCCGTTCGAAATCCGCGTTACTTTCGATCCTTTTCGAGCGGCCGCCATCGGCGTCGACCTGACCCGCATCGGCGCGCGTTTGGGCCAGAACGCCGATGTCTCCGGAGGATTCCAGGAGGTCGGGCGACGCCAGTTCACGCTGCGCTTTGCCGGACAGTACGAGGTCGCCGATCTGGAGAACCTGGTGCTGGACTGGCGGGACGGGCGGCCGGTGTTTCTCCGCGACGTCGCCCGGGTCGAGCGCACCATGCGCGACTCCAGCGGCGTGATGACCCAGAACGGCGGCCCATCGATTGCCATGAACGTGATCGCCGAGCCCGGGGTCAACGTGCTCGAGGTCATGGCGGACTTAAAGTCGGAGGTTGAGGAGCTGCGCCAGACCCACCTAGAACCGGCCGGGCTGTCCATCACCCAGGTCTCCGACGACACCATCTACATTCGCCATTCGATCGCCATGGTCGCCACCAACCTCTTGCTGGGCATGGGTCTGGCCATCGTGGTGCTGTGGTGGTTCTTCCGCAAGATGCGCGCCACGCTGATGGTCGCGCTGGCCATACCGCTGTGCCTGTGTTTTGCCTT
>JBMCIV010000060.1:0-7573 GCA_048616735.1 Wenzhouxiangella sp.
GCCTCCAGCGTCGGCCATTGTTCGGCGAGCAAATCAGCGCTGCGGGCAATCGCCTGATCGTTCGGATAGCGGAACTCCCAGGCCGCCAGCCCGGCCTCGGCCATCGCCGCGGCCATTTCGTCCCAGATCCCGCCCGGCTCATCCAGCCCGTGGAGCAGGATCAGATCCGGTACCGTATCGACGTGACGTTCGGAGGCCGGAATGAAACCGATCGAGCCCGGCTCGGGCGAGGCGACCTCCGGCAGCCACTCTTCCAGCTGGGCCTGGGCGGTTACACGAAGATCGCGCTCCAGGTCCGGGTGCGTCTCTGCCCAGAAGACCCAGCTCGCGACCAGGGCAAAAATAACCAGCGGCAGCGCGAGCAGCAGCGCCAGGGACTTTTTACCAGGCGGGCTCGGGCGTTGGACCGTCATTGATGGAAATCAAAGCATGGCAGTTGAAGATGGTTATCATTCTGCCCTGTATCCGTGATCAACGAGAACCTCCAATGCGCTTTGAACTTCGAGTCTTGACAATAGCTGTCGTGCTCCTGGCCCTTGGCGGGCTGTCGCCTGCCCACGCCCAGGTGGTGTTGCCGCCCATCAACCTCGGCAATACCAACTTCATGGATGGTCGCGCCCTGCCCGGGACGATGTTTCAGCAGACCCTCATCGCCGCCGATGCCGACCGCTTCAGCGACAATAACGGTGCCACCCAGCCGGCGCCGGATGGCTTGCGCACGGTCGGAATCGCTACCCAGGTCGCCTGGTTGTCGGATCACAAGCTGTTGGGCGCCAACTGGGGCGCAGAGTTCATTTTGCCGCTGGTGCATGTGGATCTGGATGTCGTACCGGGCCTCGACGATCGCCAGAGCGGATTCGGTGACCTGTTCCTGAGTCCGCTGGTGCTGCAGTGGCCGGAAAAACGGCTGCTGGGCAAGCCCTTCTGGCAGCGCCTGAATCTCAACTTCACCGTACCCCTTGGTCGCTACGACCGCAACCGCCTGGCCAATACCGGCACCAACACCTATCGCGCCAATCCCCACTACGCGGCCACCTGGATGTTCAGCCAGCGGTGGGAAATCAGCGCGCGCTTCCACTACCTGTGGAACGGGCGCAACAATGACCCCTCCCCGGCTTTGGGCGCGGACTGGACTCAGGCCGGCGAGGCCGTGCACACCAACCTAGCGATCTCGCGTGAAATCGCGCCGGGACTGCGGCTTGGCCTGGCCGGCTACCACCTGCGCCAGATCAGCGATGACCGCATTGACGGGCGGCAGGTGCGCGACTCGCGCGAGCAGGTGGTCGGCTTTGGGCCCGGCATTCGCTTTCAGCGCGGGCCGCAGGTGCTGTTCGTCCACGCCTACCACGAGACCGCGGTTCGCAACCGACCCGAGCGCAACCAGGTCATTGTGCGGTACGCTCGGTTCTTCTAGGCGAGATTTGCTAGCGAGGAGAATCAGGCATGCCCGAATCGAAGAACTGGCTTGAGCGCCACTTGCCCGAGATCACGGCCAACTGGTCCAAGCTGTCCATGTACCGGCGCTTCGAGCGGGTCATCTCCATCGTTTTGACTCTGGCCATTGCGCTGCTGGTGCTGGTGGCCATTTTCTACCTGGTCGCCAACGTGTTCTCGCTGCTGTTCATCCGGACCCAGGACCCGTTCGACTACCGCCTGTTCCAGGCCGTGTTCGATATGGTGCTCACCGTCCTGATCGCGATGGAGTTCAACAACTCCATCGTCCGGACCATGGAAGAAGAAGGTCGCCTAGGCGGCTTTATCCACGTCGAGGTCGTGGTGCTGATCGCGATCATGGCGGTGGTGCGCAAATTCATGGTGCTGGAGGTCGACAAGCTCGATCCCCTGCACCTGCTCGGCCTGGGCGGCGCCATCCTCGCCCTGGGAGCGACCTACTGGCTGCTCAAGCGCGCAGTCGTCAGCGACGGCGACTGAAAGCCCGTTCGGTGCTGGCCTACTGTTCGCTCTCGCGGCGGTAGCGAACCTCACCGCCGACCAGGGTCAGGTCGACCCGGGCCTCGGCCAGTTCGTCCTCGCTGACCTCCAGCAGGTTGCGGTCCAGCACCACCAGATCGGCCAGTTTGCCGACCTCGATCGTGCCCAGGCGGTCCTCTTCGAAGGCGGCAAAGGCGCAGTGGATGGTGTAGGACTTCAGCGCCTCGATCCGGTTCATGGACTGTTCCGGGAAAAACCGCTCGCCGTTGGCCATCTCGCGGGTGATCGAGGCGTGCAGCGAGGCGATCGGCGAGATCGGCTCGACCGGCACGTCGGTGCCGTTGCAGATCGTGGCGCCGCTGTCGAGCAGCGAGCGCCACACGTAAGCCTCTCTTTCGGCCCGCTCCTCGCCCAGCCGCTGCGGCACCCAGGGCCCGTCGGAGGTGGCGTGAATGCCCTGCATGGACGCGATCACGTCAAGCTCGGCAAAGCGCGGCACGTCGTCCGGATGAAGGGTCTGGGCATGCTCGATGCGCCAGCGCAGCGCCTGGTCGCCGGCCAGGCGGCCGATGGACTCGTAGATCGAGAGCGCCTCGCGGTTGGCGCGATCGCCGATCGCGTGGGTGTGGAGCTGAAAGCCGTGCTGGTAGGCAATCGCTGCGGTTTCGCGCAGGTCGGCCAGCGACATCTGCGGCAGACCGGAATGGTCCGGGCGGTCGGCATAGGGGCGCAGCAGCCAGGCGCCGTGAGTGCCCAGGGCACCGTCAAGATGGCGCTTGACCGAGCGCACCGCCACCATCCGGTCGTCCTCGGGCAAACGCCGATAGTCCGGCAGGCGGCGGTCCAGGTCGGCGTTGGTCTCGCCGATCACCGCGACATACAGCCGCAGCGGCACACCGCCTTCGTCGTCCAGGGCTACCAGGCGCTCGACGTCGTCGAAGCGCTGACCCTGGTCGTGGAAGCCGGTCACGCCGTGGCTGAGGGCCTCTTCGGCCGCCAGGTCCACCTGGCGCAAGAACCGCTCGCGGCGCGCGATCTGGCCGAGACCATCGAACCAGGCGCGCATGCGCTCGCGAACCGGGCGCTGGGCGGCCTGGCGCAGGAAGCCGGTGGGCTGTCCGTCCTCGTCGCGCACGATCTCGCCGCCTTCCGGGTCCGGCGTCTGTTCGGCAATCCCGGCCAGGCTCATCGCCATCGCGTTGGCCAGGGCGGCGTGGCCGCTGGCGTGGGTCAGCAGGACCGGGTTGTCCGGGCTGACCGCGCTCAGCGCATGGTGGGTCGGAACGCCCTGGACCACGTCCTCGCCGCGCTCGTTCCAGTTCTCCTGGTGCCAGCCGCGGCCCGTGATCCACTCGCCCGGATTGGCCTCGGCCACCGCCTGCTCGACCTGGCTGACCAGCTCGGAAAATGACCGCGTGTCCTGCAGGTCCAGCGTCATCAGCGCCTCGCCCAGGCCCAGGAAGTGACCGTGGCCTTCGATAAAGCCGGGCATGAGCATGCGACCGGCCAGATCAATCACCTCGGTTTCAGCACCGGCGAGCGATTCGATCTCGGCGCGCTCGCCCACCGCGACGATGCGCCCGCCCCGGACCGCCACGGCCTCGGCCTCGCCGGGATCGTCGGCCAGGGTCACGACGGCGCCGCCCACCAAAATCAGATCTGCCGGTTCGCTTTGGGCCAGCAGCGTTGGCGAGGCCGCGGCCGTCAGCACCAGCAGCAGGATGCAAGCGGCGGATCTTGAGGTTCTCATGGCGTTTCCTTGATCGCTTCTGGCTGAAGTTGCAAGCATAGGAGATCGTGAACCGATTTGCCGGAGAAACGGCGGCAGACGCGCGATTGGCGTGCCCCCCGTTTCATGCCGCCGCCGCGCCATCAATCTGGGCACCGAGCCGCGCAAGCACCCCTACGCAATCGCCACCAACCTTGAACCGCAGCAGCTCGTCGGCACGGGTGCGGCCGTCGTTGATCGCCACGATCGGCAGGCCGGCCGCCGCCGCCTGGCGGACGATGCGATAGCCGGACATCACCACCAGCGAGGATCCAACCACCAGCACGGCGCTGCTGCGCGCGATCGCATCGGCGACCGCTTGCGCGCGGCCTTGCGGCACCGGCTCGCCGAAAAACACCACGTCGGGCTTCAGCGGTCCGCCGCAGCGGGTGCAATCGGCGACCCGAAAGCCGGGATAGGCGCTGGCGTCGAGCTCGGCGTCACCATCCGGGTTGTAGCCCAGCACCTCGGGGCGCCAGTCGGGATTCAGCGCTTCCAGGCGTTGCTGTACCTGGTCGCGCTCGCAGCCTGCGCCGCACTGCAGGCACCGAACCCGCGCCAGGCGGCCGTGCAGTTCCACCAGCGAGAGGCTACCCGCCCGGGCGTGCAGGCCATCGACGTTCTGGGTCACCAGCAGCGACAGGCGGCCTAGCCGTTCGAGCCGGACCAGCGCGCGGTGGGCTGCGTTGGGGCTGGCCTGCTGCATCAGCCGCCAGCCGAAATAACTGCGCGCCCAGTAGCGCCGGCGCACCAGCGCCGAGGCGATGAAGTCCTGAAAAAGAATCGGGTCGCGGCGCAGCCACTGGCCGTCCGCGTCGCGGTAGGCCGGAATCCCCGAGCCGGTGCTCATTCCGGCGCCGGTCAGCACCAGCAGCCCCGGATGGTCGAGGACAAACCGGCCAAGCTCGGCCTCGTCGGCCGTTGGCGGCGCGGCCGCCGTGGCCGGGCGCATCTGCGGAATTCGAATCAGGGGACGGGTGTTGGAGACGGACACAGCGCAATCACGACAGCTCAAGCCGGGCCCAACAGCTTATCTTGCGCGCCGCCAGGCGGCATGAAGACAGCCTGGTTTTCAGCGCACGCCAACCTTGCGCATGGCCACCCGCGCCAGCGCAGGGAACAGCCGTCCCACCCAGTAGGCCAGGCGACCATGGCCGGTAAAGACAAAGACCTTGCGCCGCCGCCAGATCGCTCGCACCATCACCCGCGCTGCCCGGTCGGTCGGCCACATCAGCCGGGCGGGCCGAGGGTCGCGGGCATCGGGGTGAAACACCCCCTCGCTGTCGACCCGCGCGATGTTGCTTTCGACGAACCCCGGGTGGATGGTGGTGCAGCTGACACCGCTGCCGGAAAGCTCGATCTGCAGGGTCTCGCCGATGGAATGCACGGCGGCCTTGGACGCCGCATACGGCGCGGCCCTGGGGACGGGCACAAACGCCGAGGCGCTGCCGACCAGCACCAGTCGCCCGGCCGTAGCGCGAAGCTGCGGCAGGGCATGGCGGGCCGTCATCGCCAGCGCGGTGACGTTGAGCCGCATCTGCCGGTCCCAGTCGGCGGCCGAGATCTCCTCGAATCGTCCGCTGACGCTGAACCCGGCGTTGGCCACCGCCACATCCAGCCTTCCCAGCTCGGCCGCGATCCGCTCGGCCGTCGCGCGCAAGCTGGCGTCATCGGTGACATCGCAGGCCATGGCCACCGCCCTACCGCCGGCGGCTTCAATCTGCGCCACCAGCTGCTCGAGCTTCGTCTCCCGCCGCGCCGTGAGCGCCAGCGTGGCGCCCAGCCGGGCGAACTCCAGCGCCATCGCCCATCCCAGACCGGACGAAGCGCCGGTGATCCACACCACTTGATGCTTGAACTGCATGTCCAACTCCAGGGGCCCCGCTATACTCGACCGCTGATCCAGTACCAGCCTTCGGGGGACGGAAATCGATTGACCTCATTGGACCACAAGTTCGCGCCGATCCGGCAGATGATGCAGGCCGACGGTCTGCCGGAGCTGGCCATTCGCACCTTCCGCCATTATTTCGAGCAACTGGCCGGCGGCGACACCGGCCTGCTGACCGAAGCCGATATCCGTCCGGTCGAATCGGTCCCGGACCTGGAATCTCTTGCCGGCGCCGACGCAGCCGAAAGCGCTGCCCTGGGCCATTGCGTCATGATCAAGCTCAACGGCGGACTGGGGACGTCGATGGGGCTGGATCGGGCCAAGTCGCTGCTGCCGGCGCGGGAAAACCTGAGCTTTCTCGACCTGATCGGGCGCCAGGTGCTGCAGCTGCGCTCGGCGTCCGGTCACGCCGTGCCGCTGCTGCTGATGAACAGCTTCGCGACCGACCGGGACTCGCTGGCGGCCCTGGCGCGCTTCCCGGAGTTGCTAGCCGGGCAGGCCCCGCTGCCGCCGTCTTTTCTGCAGCACCGCGTGCCGCGGCTGGATCCCGAAACCCTGGCACCCATCGCCTGGCCCGATGAACCGCAGCGCGAATGGTGCCCGCCCGGACACGGCGATCTCTACACCGCGCTGGCCGCCACCGGCCTGCTGCGGCAGCTGCTGGCGCAAGGCTTTCGCTATGCCTTCGTCTCCAACGCCGACAACCTGGGGGCGACCCTGGACCCGGACATCCTGGCCTGGATGGCGCGCGAGCGCATTCCGTTCGTGATGGAAGTCACCGAGCGCACGCCGGCCGATCGCAAGGGCGGCCATCTGGCGCTGGACCGCGACGGCCGGCTACGGCTGCGCGAGTCGGCCCAATGTCCGGCCGAAGAGCACGATCGCTTCCAGGACATCGAGCGCTACCGCTACTTCAATACCAACAACCTCTGGCTGGATCTGCAGGCCCTGTCCGCGGAACTCGACCAGCGCGACGGCGTGCTCGGCCTGCCGATGATCCGCAACCTCAAGCACGTGGTCCCCGACGACGCCTCGACCCCGCAGGCCGTTCAGGTCGAGACCGCCATGGGTTCAGCGCTGGAGATTTTCCGCGACGCGCGCATCCTGCGCGTGCCGCGCAGCCGCTTTGCCCCGGTCAAGACCACCAACGACCTGCTCGCGCTGTGGTCGGATCGCTTTGGGCTGGCGCAGGACGGTCGCCTCGTCGCCGACGGCCAGCGGCCGGTCGAAATCGATCTGGACCCGCGCTTCTACGGCTCGATCACGGCTTTTCAGCAGCGCTTTGCCCACGGCGCACCGTCGCTGCGCCATGCCGAAAGCTTCGCCGTGCACGGCGACGTCCGCTTCGAGCGTGACGTGGTCATCGCCGGCAAGGTTCGGCTGGTCAACCACGACGATCAGCCGCGCCGCATCGCCGCAGGGGCGCGTTTGGAAAACATCGTCGAAACCTGACCGGATCCGCCGGCAGCGCTTCAGGCCGCCTTATTCACCACCCTTCCGTCGCGAGGGGTCGTCAGAGGTCCTGTGTCTGCGGTGTTGCGCGACCGAGCGCACCGGCGGCGTACTCGCCTTTACGGGGAGGATGTGTGACCGAGCGAAAACGCCGCAGACGCAGGGTCTGCCGGCGCCACAGTAGGCAGGGTGGTGAATAGGCGGCTTCAGCCTTCGGCGGCCAAGCACGCATCAACCAGCGCCGAGAGACGGCGTCCAGCGCGCACCGGATCGGCCACAGGCAGACCCAGTTCCTGCTCCAGCGCCGCCATGACCTGCTCGGCCTTCGCCGCGCTTAGCTTACCGGTATTCAGGCTCACCCCGGCACAGCGCGCGCCCGGCCGCCGCAGGCGGGCGTGGGCCAGGTTTAGCTCGATCAGCTCGGCCAGCGGCGGCAGCGGGAACTGCGGCCCGTAGCCCGAGACGTGGGTACGCCCGACCTCGTGGCACAGCACCAGCACATCGGGCTGGCTGCCGCCGAGCAGGCCCAGCGA
>JBMCIV010000061.1:0-7420 GCA_048616735.1 Wenzhouxiangella sp.
GCGCTGGCCGAGGGCGTAGACGGCTATATCAAGGCGTCCGATCTGGCCAAGGGGCGGGTTGAGGATGCAACCAAGATTGTCTCGGTAGGAGACGAGATCGAGGCCAAGTTCGTGGCCCTGGATCGGAAAACCCGCAACCTGACGCTGTCGGTTCGGGCCAAGGACGACGCCGAACTGGCCGAAGTGATCGATCAGTACCAGGGTCGCTCGGGCAGCGGTACTTCGCTGGGCGATCTGCTCAAGGAACAGCTGGCCGGCAAGGACTGAGACACCGGCCAGGCGGTTGCGGCGCCCGGGCTCCAGGCGCCGTGGCCGAGAATCTGCAGGGGAGAGGGCTATGACCAAATCCGAACTGATCGAGCTGCTGGCAGCCGAGCAGACCCACCTCAACCAGACCGATGTGGAACTGGCGGTGCGCTGTATCATCGAGCAGCTCAGCCGGGCGCTGGCCGAGGGCGAGCGCATCGAGATTCGCGGGTTCGGCAGTTTCTCTCTGCATTACCGGCCGCCCCGCATGGGTCGTAACCCCAAAACCGGTGAGGCCGTGGCCTTGCCCGGCAAGCACGTTCCGCACTTCAAGCCCGGCAAAGAACTGCGCGAACGCGTCAACCAGGCCGTGAGCTGAGCCGGCCGCGCATGTACCGCTGGTTCCTTCTTCTGGCTGTTTTGATTGCCGCGGGCCTGGGCCTGACCATCGGCGTGCTCAATCCTGATTCGGTGATGCTGGATCTCGGGCTCGTGCAGCCGTCGCTGCCGCTCGGTGGGCTGGTGCTGATGGTGTTTGCAGCCGGAACCCTCTGCGGCCTGCTGGTGTTTTGGCTGATGTTCGACCTGCCGGCGCGAGTGCGTCGCCGGGCTGCGGGACGCGGAAAGGGTAAAGCGGCCGGCCTGCCGGTCCGCGATGACTGAAATCGCGCTGCTGTTTCTCCTGCTGCCGCTGGCGGCATTGAGCGGCTGGCTGGCGGCACAGGGGCAGAAACAGCGGCGCAGCAGGCGCGGCTCGGTCCTGTCCAGGCAGTACTTTCGCGGCCTGAACTACCTCCTGAACGAAGAGTCCGACAAGGCCATCGAGGAGTTCCTCAAGCTGGCCGAGGTCAACCGCGATACGGTGGATACGCACCTCGCGCTGGGCACGCTGTTTCGTCGCCGCGGCGAAATGGACAAGGCCATCCGGTATCACAAACACATCATTTCCCGTCCCAACCTCGACGAGGACCAGCGCGAGCGGGTGCTGTTCGAGCTGGCCATGGACTACATGCGCGCCGGCCTGCTCGACCGGGCCGAGAGTCTTTTTCTGGAGCTCACCGACAGCGATCAAATGGCGACGCGGGCGCATCGCCATCTGCTCGATATCTATCAGCAGGAAAAGGACTGGGCCCGGGCCGTGGAACAGGCTCAGCGCCTGGAGCTTGTGGACGGCGGCTCCGACACCGGGCTGATCGCCCAGCTGTATTGCGAGCTGGCTGATGGGGCCCTGGCCGACGGTGATCCCGAGGCCGCGACCCAGAATCTGCGCCAGGCCCGGCGCTATCAGCCCGGCAATGCACGCGCCCGCCTGATCGAGGCCCGCATCGCCCTGGGCGACGGGGAACTCGAGCTGGCCGCGGAAGCCTACCGGGCGGCCTGCGAACTGGATCCGGATCTGCTGGTGACCTGCAGCGAGCAGATAATTGATTGCCATCGCAGGATTGGCCAGCTCCAGCAGCTCAAGGCATGGCTGGCGGACGCATCCCGGCGCGCCGACCTCAACGCGCCGGTGCTGCTGCTGGCTCGCCTGACCGCCGAGAGCGATCCGAAGCAGGCGGCCGAGCGCTTGCTGCAGGCGCTGCAGCATCGCTCCACCGTTCGCGGCCTGGAGTACCTGATGGAACTGCTCGGCTCGCACGATCTGGGGTTGGATGAAGTGGGCCCGGAGCTGATCCGCGACCTGATGCAGCGGCTGATGCAGGGCCAGCCGGTTTATCGCTGTCAGCAGTGTGGATTCAGCGGCAGCGCCCATCACTGGATGTGTCCGAGCTGCCGCAGCTGGAACTCCACCCGCGTCATTCGCGGCGTGCTGGGAGAGTAATGCTTTGGGCCTGCTGTGGCCGCTTGCTGCCGCCGCCGGTTTGACGGCACTGTTGGTCTGGCCGCTGCGGTCGTGGCTGCTCAGGCGTGAACTGCTCGACCACCCCGACCCCCGACGCAGCCACCGGCTGCCGACGCCGCGCGGCGGCGGCCTGGCGATGGCCGCGGCGATGGCTTGCGTCCTGGTGCCGGCGGCAGCCGGGCAGGGGCTGCCGGTGCTGGTCGCGGTGTTGGCCCTGGCCGGACTGGGCTGGCTGGACGACGTACGCGATCTGGCGGTTGCCTGGCGCTTGCTGTTCCAGCTGCTGATTGCCGTGGGGCTTCTGCTTTATACCGGGCCGGTCAGCGATGTTTCGATTTTCGAGATTGTCTTGGCCTGGCCCTGGCTGTGGTCGATCCTGGCGCTTGTTGCGGTGATCTGGCTGATCAACCTGCACAATTTCATGGACGGCTCGGATGGTCTGGCGGCCATGCAGGGGGCCTGGGCCGGACTGGCGCTGGGCGCGCTTTTAGCGCGCGCTGAGATGCCGACGCTGGCGCTGACCGGATTTATCCTGGCCGGCGCCTGCCTGGGTTTCCTGGCCTGGAACCGGCCTCCGGCGCGCGTATTCATGGGCGATACCGGCTCGGTGATGATCGGCGGGATGATCGCTCTTTTGGCCCTGGGCGGGGCCGCCGACGGCACGGTCAGTATCTGGCAGAGCCTGATCGTGTGCTCGCTGTTTGTCGTCGATGCCACGGCAACCCTGGCTGCGCGGGTCGTTCGTGGAGCCCGGTGGTATACTGCCCACCGCGATCATGCCTATCAGCGCCTGATCGGCACCGGCTGGGGTCATGGCCGTGTGTTGGTGCTTTATACCTTGGTCAATGTGCTGGTGGTGCTTCCGGTGCTTTTGCTGGCGATCCGGTATCCGTTCTGGGACATGGCGCTGGCGCTGGGATTGATCGGCGCGCTGGCGGGGCTGTGGGGCGCGGTATACGGGGCCACGAAGAAGGAGACTGTCTCGCGATGAGCGGCAAGGTGGGCAAGCGCAAACCGGTTTTCAACCTCCGCGCCTTCGTTGTTCTGCACGACTTGCTGATGATTTCTGCGGCCTGGGTTGTCGCGCGCACGGCCACCGGCTGGCTGATCGACGCCGGCAGCCCGCCGTGGCAGCAGATCGCGCTGGAAGTCAACCTGGTCCTCATCCTGCAGGGTTTTCTGCAGTGGCGCGCCGGCCTGTATCGCGGCGTGTGGCGTTTTGCCAGCCTGCCCGACCTGGGCAACCTGATGCGCGCCGCGGTGCTGGGAGCAGCCTCTGCGGCGCTGGTGTTGCTGGTGCTGTCGGCGCCGGTGGAGCGCATGGTGCTCATGGTCTGGGTGTTTCCCGCGCTGCTCGCCCTGCTGCTCGGGCTGCCCCGGCTGTTTTATCGAATCTTCAAAGACATGCGTTCGGAAGTGCGGCAGCGACGCGAGACCCGACGCACCATCATTCTCGGCGCTGGCCAGTCGGGCCGCCTGCTGCTCAAGGAGCTGAAGCGGCGCGGGGGGTACGATGTGGTCGGTTTTCTCGACGACAGCGCGCGACTGCGTCAGGCTGAGATCGACGGCGTGTCGGTGCTGGGAAAAATCGCCCGCCTGCCCTCGGTGGTGCGTGAAGCGATGATCGACCAGGCGGTGATTGCGATCCCTTCGGCCAGCAACCAGCAAATGCAGCGGATCGTGCAGATTTGCGAACAGGCCGACGTGGATTTCAAAACCCTGCCGACCCTCAAGGAACTGGGCGCGAGCATCACCCGGTTTGATGACCTCAAGCCGGTGGCGATCGACGATTTGCTGGGCCGTGACCCGGTCTCGCTGGACTGGAACGCCATTCGCGCCGGGCTGACCGGCAAGCGGGTTCTGGTCACCGGCGGCGGCGGGTCCATCGGCGCCGAGCTGTGCCGTCAGATCGCCCGGCTTGACCCGGCCGGCCTGGTCGTCCTCGACAACAGCGAATACAATCTTTACCGGGTCGATTACCGGCTGCGCAGCGAATTCCGCGACCTGGTGATCGAATCGGTCCTGGGCGATGTCTGTGATCCGGCCACCATCGATACGGTCATGCAGCGATCCCGACCCGAGGTGGTCTTCCACGCCGCCGCCTACAAGCACCTGCCGATGCTGCAGACCCAGGTGCGCGAGGCTTTCCGCAACAACGTGATCGGGACGCGCCGCGTCGCCGATGCCGCCGATCGCTTTGGCGTCGATATTTTTGTCCTGATTTCGACCGACAAGGCGGTCAACCCGGCCAACGTCATGGGCGCAACCAAGCGGGTCGCCGAACTCTATTGCCAGCACGTCAACCGCTGCTCGGATACGCGCTTTATCACCGTGCGCTTCGGCAACGTGCTCAACTCCACCGGCTCGGTTGTTCCCCTGTTTAACGAGCAGATTCGAAACGGCGGGCCGGTCACCGTCACCCACCCCGAAATCACGCGCTATTTCATGACCATCGCCGAGGCCGGCCAGCTGATCCTCCAGGCCGGGGTACTCGGCCGCGGCGGCGAAGTGTTCGTGCTCGACATGGGCGAGCCGGTGCGCATCAGTTACCTGGCCGAGCAGTTGATCCGGTTGGCCGGCAAGGAACCCGGTCGCGACATCGAGATTGTCTACACCGGCCTGCGCCCGGGCGAAAAGTTGTTCGAAGAACTGTTTCACGAACACGAGTCCTACGCCAAGACCGGCCATGAGAAGATCTTTCTGACCCAGGCTTCCAGCGAGAATCTAGACGGGCTGGTGGATCGAATCGGCGCCGGAGAAAGGGCGGTGCAGCAGTACGATACCGCTCAGCTGCGCAGCATTCTGGTCGAACTCATCCCCGAGATCGGGCGCGTGCCGCGACGGCCGGTCAAGGTTGTCCCGATCAGCGCTCGCTCCGGCGCGGCCTGAGCCCGCGACCGCCAGTGACCGGATCGAATCCTCAACGCTTGCGGCCGGCGCGGCCAGCCGAGCGGGGCCGGGTGGTGTGGATGGATCACGAGTCCAGCGTGCTGGAGGACAACGCGCTGGGTGACCCGGTTGCGCGCCGTCATCCGGTTTATCTTCCGCCCGGCTACGATCGCCAGGACCGGCATTACCCGGTGCTGGTGTCGCTTGCCGCCTACACCAATGCCGGGCCAGGCCAGGTCGGCTGGCGCAACCACGGTGAAACGCTGCCCGATCGGCTCGATCGCCTGATCAGCCGCGCTCAGCTGGCGCCGGTGATCGTGCTGTTTCCGGACTGCTATACCAGCCTGGGCGGCAATCAGTACGTCAACTCATCGGCGGTTGGCGCGTATGCCGACTACCTCGTCGACGAGCTGCTGCCAGCCCTGGATGCGAACTACCGAACGCTGGCCGAACCGGCCTCGCGCGCGGTTTTTGGAAAGTCGTCCGGCGGATTCGGCGCCCTCCATCTGGCCATGCGAAAGCCGGGCCATTTTGCCGCTGTGGCCAGCCCCGCCGGCGACTGCGGTTTTGATCGGGTCTATCTGCGGGATTTTCCGCAGTGCTGCGACGTGCTGGCCCGCTACGAGGGTGATGTGATCGCCTTTGTGCGCGCTTTCTGGCGCCAGCAGCGGCCGGGCGGGGCGGACTTCCATGCCTTGATGACGCTGTGTCTTGCCGCCAGCTACTCGCCGAGTCCGGGCCAGCCGCTGAATCTTGCGCTGCCGTTTGACCTGGAAACCTGCGCCCTGGACAGCGCGGTCTGGGCGCGCTGGCTGGCCTTCGACCCGATCCACGGCGTAGACGACTATGGCGCGGCGCTGGCCGATCTGGCCGGGCTGTGGATCGACGTCGGCCGGCGCGATCAGTATTTCATCCACTACGGTACGCGCGAGCTGCACGCTCGCCTGGACCGGGCCGGGATCGCGCACCACTTCGAGGCGTTCGAAGGCACCCACTCCGGCATCGACTGGCGTTACGATCATTCCCTGCCGTGGCTGGTGCAACGGTTGAAAGTTGGCTAAGCCGACGGCATCATTCATTTAAACTCGCATTTCTCCTACAGGTTTTTTTAAGCATGGTCACGATTACTCCCGCCGCGCGCGATTATTTTTCCTCCCTCCTGGAGCAACAGCCGGAAGGCACCAACCTGCGTATCTGTATTCATCGGCCGGGATCGCCGACGGCGGAGGTCGAGCTGGCCTACTGCCCTGCCGGCAAGGAAGCCGAAGACGATGAGCGCTTCGACTGCGGCCAGTTCGGCCTGTTCATCGAGGTCAACAGCCTGCCGGCCCTGCAGGATGCAATGATTGATTTCGAGCGCAACGCCATGGGCGGCGAGTTGACCATTCGCGCGCCGGGCCTGAAAGGCGAGCGACCGTCCGACGAGGCCCCGTTGGCCGAACGCGTCAACTGGGTGCTCGAGGCCCGCATCAACCCCATGGTGGCCTCCCACGGCGGCCTGGTGTCGCTGGTCGAGATCACTGCGGAAAACGATGTGGTGCTGAAATTCGGCGGCGGTTGTCAGGGCTGCGGCATGATCGACGTCACCCTCAAAAATGGGGTGGAAACGACGATGAAACAGGAGTTGCCGGAGATTCGTAACGTGGTCGATTCCACCGACCACAGCCAGGGCGAAAACCCCTACTACGCGGCCTGATCGTGCCGCCCGGGTCGCTGCTCGAGCCTTGGGCTTAAGGCTCGAGTTCGCCTTCCTGGCGGGAATACCAGGCGGCCAGGTCGCGAATGTCCTGGTCGGACAGATCGCGCGCGAAACCGGCCATGATGGCGTTGTCGCGGTCGCCCGAGCGATAGGCGCGCAGGGCGTGGACCAGATAATCAAAGTGCTGGCCGCCGATCAGCGGGTAGTCATCCTGCAGCGCCAGGTTGCCGTTCTCGCCGTGACAGCTCTGACAGACCTCTGATAGTTCCTTGCCGCGGGCCGGGTTGCCGGCCGAAGCCGTGCCGGCCATCACCAGGGCGAGCGCGAGCAGGAAAATCCCGGGCATGAACTTCATGAGCGATCCTCTCCAAGGCTGGCAAAATAGGCGGCCACGTTGCGAATGTCGTCTTCGGAGAGCGTGCTGGCCTGAGCCTGCATGGTGGCGTGGCGGCGCGAGCCCTCGCGATAGGCGAGCAGGGCGGCTTCGAGATAGCCGGCGGTCTGACCCTTGATGCGCGGAACGAAATAGCTCGGATACACGTTGGTCTGAAACGGAATGCCGTGACAGCCCAGACAGGTAAAGGCGATCACGCGACCTTCTTCGATATCCCCCTGGTCGGCGTGGCTGGTGGCAACCAGCGCGCCTGCGAGCAGGGCTGCGATGAGCGGTTTTTTGAGCATTTTGGCGATCACAGTCAGAACGGGCGAAGACCGCGTATTATAGCCAGCCGTGTCCCCGGGGT
>JBMCIV010000062.1:0-7369 GCA_048616735.1 Wenzhouxiangella sp.
GCGCTGGAAGAACGCCTGGCCTCGACCGTATTCTTGCTGCTCTCCACGCTCGACGTTTCCGCTGATGGACGCCCCCTGGTGTCGGAGGGCCTGGCCGAGCCGCGCCTGGAGCAGCCGGGTTCGGGTCTTTACGCCGGGGTCGTGACCGCAGCCGGCGCCTGGCAGTCGGCCTCTCTTACCGGCGTACTGGAGCCGCCGAGGCCGGTGCGGGTCGGACGCGGTGAAGAGCGCTTTTTCGGCCCCGAAGAAGACGGCCGCTTTTTTCTCTACGCGCTGGGCCTGGGCTGGGAGCAGCCGGACGGGGAAATCATCGAAATGACGCTGTGGGCGGGCGAGGATCCGGCGCGCTACCGCGACCAGGTGCAGGCGTTTCGAGCCGATCTGTGGCGCTGGCTGGGGCTGGCCGCGCTGCTGCTGATCATCGTTCAGAGCCTGATTCTGCTCATGAGCCTGCGGCCGCTGCGCCGGGTCGCGCGCGAGGTCGGCGAGATCGAGGCCGGCGAGCGCGAACGCCTGAGCGGTGACTACCCGCGCGAGCTGCAGCCGCTGACCGCCAACCTCAACGCGCTGTTGCTGAGTGAGCGCGACAACGCCAGCCACTACCGCCAGGCCCTGGCCGACCTGGCCCATGCCCTGAAAACGCCGCTGGCGGTGATGAAGGCGCGCGTCGAGTCCGGCGAACCGGTTGCCCCGGCGGCCACGGTTGAAGAGCTTGCGCGCATGGAACGCCTGATCCGCCGCCAGCTCGAGCGCGCGGCTCGCTCGACCCGGCGCACGCTCAACCAGCCGGTCGCCGTGCGGCCGCTGCTGGCGCGCCTGGCCGAATCGCTCGAGCGCCTGTATCGCGATGCCGGCGTGGTCATCGACGTCGCAGGCGATGAGCAAAGCCGGGTCCGGGCCGACGAGCGCGACCTGATGGAGCTGTGCGGCAACCTGCTCGACAACGCCGCCAAGTACGGCCGCGGGCGCGTCCTGGCCGAAGTTCGGACCGGTCCCGCCGGTGCGCGCGAGGCCGGCGTGGAGATCCGGATCGAGGACAACGGACCGGGTTTGGATCCAGCCGCCTTTGCTCGCCTGCTTGAGCGCGGCGCGCGCGGCGACGAGCAGGCCGAAGGGCAGGGCCTGGGCCTGGCCATCGCCCGCCAGCTGATCGAGGCCTACGGGGGAGCGCTGGATTGCGAGGCCTCGGCTACACTGGGCGGGGTCGCCATCGTGGCGCGATTCCCGCCGCGCTGAGCGCCGCCCGCTTTAAAAAAACACCGGACTGCCAGACATGACCACCCATCGCATCGATGACCTGCTTGCCATCATGGCCCGCCTGCGCGACCCGGACGACGGCTGCCCCTGGGATATCGAGCAGACCTTCGCCACCATCGCCCCCCACACCGTCGAAGAAGCCCACGAAGTGGCCGACGCGATCGTGCGCGCTGACATGACGGAGCTCAAAGACGAGCTGGGCGACCTGCTGTTCCAGGTCGTATTCCACGCGCGCATGGCCGAAGAGCAGGGTGCGTTCGATTTCGCCGACGTGGTCGTGGCCATCAACGATAAGATGCTGCGCCGCCACCCGCACGTATTCGGCGATGCCAGCATCGCTGATGCCGATGCCCAGACCGCGAGCTGGGAGAAGATCAAGGCGCAAGAGCGCGCGGCCAAGGGCGAGACCGATACCAGCGCCCTGGCCGGCGTGGCCCGGGGCCTGGGCAGCCTGCAGCGCGCCGTCAAGCTGCAAAAGCGCGCCGCCCGCGTCGGCTTCGACTGGCCCACGGTCGAGCCCATCTTCGACAAGCTCGAAGAAGAGACCGATGAGCTCAGGCAGGCTATTGCTCTGAAGGACGCCGACAATATCGAAGAGGAACTGGGCGACCTGCTGTTCGTGCTCACCAACCTGGCCCGCAAGCTCGACGTCGATCCGGACATGGCGCTGCGCCGCTCCAACCTCAAGTTCGAGCAGCGATTTCGGGCGATGGAAGCCCTGGCCACAGAACGCGAAATCGAATTTTCCAAGCTGGACCTTGAGCAACAGGAAAAAATCTATCAGGAGATCAAACGCTGATCAGGGTCTGCGTCTTCGAACACGATGGCTCGGCTCAGCACAAGGTCGATACAGCAAAGATCCAAAGGCGTATCGCCTAGCGGGGTGTGCAGGACCCACTGGTTTTCCGTGTTGCGCCGGTACAGTTCCAGGCGGCCGCTATCCGGGTCGATGAGCAGGTATTCATTCAGGCTTGGGATGGTGCGGTAAGCGGCGAACTTGCCGCCGCGATCGAAGGCTTCGGTGCTGGGAGAGACCACTTCGATGATCAGCACCGGTGCGGTCTTGTCCATGTCACGCTGATGATCGACGGGATCGCAGGTCACCATGACGTCGGGATAGAACCAGGCATCGACGGCATTGACCCGCAATTTCATGTCAGAGATGTAGACGCGACAAGGACCGCTCCGAAGATGGTCGCGAATGGCCGCATAAAGATTTCCGGCAATCGTCACATGCCGGTCACTGGCGCCGACCATGGCAAAGATTTCGCCGGCCAGAAATTCGTGCTTTCCTTCCTGCTCGGCTTCCCAGGCCAGGTATTCTTCGCCGCTCATGCCGGATCGCTGGGGTGCAGCCATGTCATGCGCTCCGTTCAGAATCAACCGCCTAACTTCATCATAGCCGCTCGCCGATGATTTGCAATTCCACGCAGTTTGCGCCGTGCTCTTTCAGGGCCCGCCGAAGGCTTCGGGCAACAGCTCGGCTATGCTGTAGCTTTTCAGGACAAGGCCGGCGTCGTTGACCAGGTGGATGCGGGTCCGGTCATCGGCAAACTCGTGAATGCGCTGGCGGCAGTCGCCGCAGGGCGGGCAGTGCTCGGGCCCCGGTCCCAGCACCCAGACTTCGCGGATGCGCGTTGCGCCGGCGGTCACCATGGCGCTGATCGCGCCGGCCTCGGCGCAGACCGACTTGTAGTGCGCGCTTTCGACGTTGCACGAGCAGAAGGCGGTTCCGTCCTCGGTCACCACCAGGGCGGCAACAAAATGCCGGGAGTAGGGCGCATAGGCGTTGCGGCGCGCGGTGAGCAGGCGTTTCAGCCATTCCGGCGGGATCGCGCCCGTCGTGTCGAGGACTGTTTCAGTCATGTCCGGCCTCGTCGCGCACCAGCGCGTCGAGCGCGATCTCGGCCATCTGGTGAAAACTTTGCTCGCTGTCGGCGCTGGTCAATGAGTCGCCTGTGATGATGTGATTGGCGACCGTGCAGATGGTCAATGCGCGTACCCCCAGTTCGGTGGCCACGCCGTACAGGCCGGCGGCTTCCATCTCCACGCCGACAAAACGATAGCGGCGCAGCAGGTCGAGATACGCGTTGTCGGGCGCGTAGAACAAATCACTGGAAAAAAGATTGCCGACCTGGACCGGAATGCCTTTGTCGCGCGCGGCGGCGTGGGCGTGACGGGCCAGGTCAAAATCGGCGATCGCGGCCAGGTCATGGCCGAGAAAGCGGCTGCGGTTGACGCTGGAATCGGTGCTCGCGCCCAGCCCGATCACCACGTCACGCAGCCTAGCCCCGTCGGCCACCGCGCCGCAGCTGCCAACCCGGACCAGCTTGCGTACGCCGTACTGGCTGATCAGCTCATGGGCGTAGATGGAGATGGACGGGATGCCCATGCCGCTGCCCATCACCGAGACCCGCTGTCCCCTCCAGTGCCCGGTAAATCCGAGCATGTTGCGCACCCGGTTGAACTGAACCGGACTATCGAGAAAACCCTCGGCGATGGCTCTGGCGCGCAGCGGGTCGCCGGGCAGCAGGATGGACTCGGCGATCTCGCCGGGGCCGGCTTCGATGTGCAGCGTGGCCATGGCGGGTCGGATCAGTGGAGGAAGCTCTGGCCGTCGGCCAGCGGTTCCAGATCCAGATGTCGGGCCACGGTCTGGCCGATATCGGCAAAGCTCGAGCGCGCGCCGATCGAGCCCGGCTTGAGCCCGCCACCGATCGCGAGCACGGGCACGTGCTCTCGGGTGTGGTCGGTGCCGGCAAAAGTCGGATCGCAGCCGTGGTCGGCGGTCAGGATCAGCAGATCGTCGTCACCAAGCTGGGCCAGCAGTTCTGGCAGCCGCTGGTCGAAGGCCTCGAGCGCGGCGGCGTAGCCTTCCGGGTCGCGGCGATGGCCGTAGAGCATGTCGAAATCGACGAAGTTGGTCATCACCAGGCTGCGGTCATCGGCTTGATCCACGGCGGCCAGCGTGGCGTCGAACAGGGCCATGTTGCCGTCGGCCTTGATCTCCTGGCTGATGCCGGAGTGGGCGTAGATATCGGCGATCTTGCCCACCGCCAGCACCTCGCCACCGGCGGCGACCAGCTTGTCGAGCACCGTGGGGGCGGGCGGCTTGAGGCTGTAGTCGCGCCGGTTGCCGGTGCGGGTAAAGCCGGACTGGACATCGCCGACGAAGGGTCGGGCGATGACCCGACCGATGTTGTAGGGCATCAAGAGCTCACGCGCGATCCGGCAGACCTCGTACAGGCGCTCCAGGCCAAAATGCTGTTCATGTGCGGCGATCTGGAACACCGAATCGGCCGAGGTGTAGACGATGGGCTTTCCCGTCGCCAAGTGCTCAGCCCCCAGGCGAGCTAGGATCTCGGTGCCCGAGGCGTGGCAGTTGCCGAGCACGCCCGGCAGGTCGGCCTGCTCGACCAGATCGGCCAGCAGCGCGGGTGGAAAGCTGTGCTCGGGCTCGCGGAAATAGCCGAAGTCAAAGCGCACCGGCACCCCGGCGATCTCCCAGTGTCCGGACGGCGTGTCCTTGCCGGTGGACTGCTCGCGCGCGAATCCCCAGCTGCCGGTGACTGCCTCGGGACGCGCCAGGCCGGGGGTTTGCCGACCAACGCTTTCGCGGTGGGCGTGGTTGAGACCCAGGCGCGCGAGGTTGGGGATCTTGAGCCCGCCTGTGGACGCGCGCGCCAAGGCGACGTGGCCCAGGGTGTCGGCGCCGATATCGCCGAAACGCTGGGCGTCGTCGGCCTGGCCGATGCCGAGTGAATCCAGGACCAGAACAATGGCGCGGGGCATGGCGTCAGCCTCCTTTGGGCGCGGTGGTGATCAGGCGCGCGACCAGCGGGTCGCTGCGGCTTGCGTATTCGCCTATCGTAACGGCCGCGCGGATCGCGCGCGCGGCCTGGTCGGCGGCAGCCCGGTCGGCGGCATGAACAATGGCCAGCGGTTTGTCCTGGTCCACCGTCTCGCCCGGTCGTGCGAGCTGGCTCAGGCCCACGGCCGGATCGATGGTATCGACCGCGCGCCGACGACCGCCGCCCAGTCCTACGACGGTCAGTCCCAGTGCGCGCATGTCGAGCGCTTGGACAACGCCGGCTGTCTCGGCGTGGACCGGCTCAACGACCGCGGCCCGGGCCAGAAGGCGCGGGTAGTTCTCGAGCAGGTCGGCCGGGCCACCGAGCGCGCCGACCATGCGCGCAAAGCGTTCGGCCACTTCGCCACGAGCCCAGGCCCGGTCGAGCATGCCCATGGCCTGCGCTTCGTCCTCGGCCAGCCGCCCCAGCAGCAGCATCCGCGCCGACAGCCGGCGGCTCAGCTCGAACAGGCGCCCGCCCTGGGTCTGCCCGGTCAACAGGTCGAGCACTTCGGCGATCTCCAGCGCGTTGCCGGCGCTGTCGCCCAGCGGCTGGTCCATGTCGGTCAGCAGTGCCTCGGCCGGCGTGCCGGCCGCGGTGGCAACCTCGACCAGCGCCCGGGCCAGGGCCTCGGCCTGGGCCGGGTCGGCCATGAACGCGCCCGAGCCGCTCTTGACGTCCAGCACCAGCCCGTCCAGGCCCTCGGCCAGCTTCTTGCTCAGGATGGAGGCCACGATCAGCGGCAGGCAGTCGACGGTGGCGGTGACGTCGCGAATGGCGTACAGCCGGCGATCGGCCGGAGCCAGGTCGTCGGTCTGGCCGATGATGGCCACGCCGACCTCGCGCACCGTGCGCGCAAAGCGTTCAGGCGTTGGGAACGGGTCGTAGCCGGTGATGGCGGCGAGCTTGTCCAGGGTGCCGCCAGTGTGGCCCAGGCCGCGTCCGGAGATCATCGGCACGTGGCCACCGCAGGCCGCAACCCATGGTCCGATCAGCAGTGAGGTGGCGTCACCCACGCCGCCGGTGGAGTGCTTGTCGAGCACCGGCCCGTCCAGGCCGGCATCGCGCCAATGCATCACCCGCCCGGAATCGCGCATGGCCAGGGTCAGGGTCGCGGTTTCGGTCCGATCCAGGCCGCGCCAGTAGACGGCCATGGCGAACGCGCCCAGCTGCTCGTCGCTGATGCGCCCGTCGCCGACGGCCTGGACCAGGGCTTCGATGCTTGCCTGGCTCAGCGCCTGGCCGTCGCGCTTGGCCCGGATCAGTTCCTGGAACAGCATCAGTAGCGGCTGCGAAGATCGACCGGTTTGACCCCGGATCCAAGGCGGTGGAGCAGGTCGTCGAGCAATCCGGACGCGCCAAAGCGAAAGCGCTGCGGGCGCAGCCACTGCTCGCCCAGAATCTCGCGCGCTAGGTCCAGGTACACGGCCGCGTCTGCGGTGGTGCGAATGCCGCCGGCGGCCTTGAAGCCGACCGGCCGGCCGCTGTCGCGGATGGCTTCCATCATCACCGTCGCCGCCTCGGGGGTGGCGTTGACGGCCACCTTGCCGGTAGACGTCTTGAGAAAGTCGGCGCCGGCGGCCAGGGCGATTTCCGCGGCGGTTCGGATCAATTCAGGTGTTTTCAGTTCACCGGTTTCCAGGATGACCTTGAGCACGTGACCGCTGCTGGCCTGGCGGCAGCGGCTGACCAGGTGGTAGCCCAGGCGCTCGTCGCCGGTCATCAGGGCGCGGTAGGGAAAGACCAGGTCGATTTCGTCAGCGCCGCTGGTCAGCGCCGCGCGAATCTGGTCGACAACCTCGTCGGCGGCCTGGTCGCCGGCCGGAAAATTGACCACGGTGGCGACGCGCACCTTGTCCTGCAGGTCAAGCCCGGCCAGGGCGGTGCGCGCCTGGGCGACCAGGTGGGTCAGGACGCAAACGGCCGCCGGATGGCCGGCTTTGGACTGCGCGCGCCGACACAAGCGCTGAATGTCCTCGTCGGTGTCGGTTTCGTTCAGGCTGGTCAGGTCGAGCAACGAGAGTACGAGACGGGCGATATCTTGCATGGGGTTCTGAGCGGTCAAATTGAGCGGAGTCTGCGAGAATCATAAACCGGACCGGCTCGCCAGCGGTTGAGATTTGCGCCGTTTAACGCTATTCTTGCCGGCTTGCTGCAGTTCGGGCCGTTAGCTCAATGGTAGAGCAGTAGGCTTTTAACCTATTGGTTGAAGGTTCGAGTCCTTCACGGCCCACCATTTACCCCCCGGCTGCTGATGCCAT
>JBMCIV010000063.1:0-7347 GCA_048616735.1 Wenzhouxiangella sp.
CTGGCTCTGCATCCGCCAATCGATCCCTAGCACCATCAGCACAATCAGCGCCAGCGCCGCCGACAGCAGCAGCCGCAGCAGCAGCGACGGCGATGCGCCAGCCGCCGGCACGGCAGCGCTCAGCCCCGGACCGGGCGGAACCGGTAGCCGCGCCCGCGCAGGGTCACGATCGGCTGCCAGTCACCCTCCGGGTCCAGCTTGCGGCGCAGCCGCCCGATGATGACCTCGATCACGTTGCTGTCGGGGTCGGCGTCTTCATCGTAGAGGTGCTCGTTGAGCTCCATTTTCGAGACCACCTTGTCCGGATGATGGGCGAAGTAAGCCAGTACCTTGTACTCAAAGCCGGTCAGGTCCAGCACCGCGTCGTCCAGCCAGACTTCCTGCGCCGAGAGATTGATGCGCAGCCGCCCGAAATCGACTTCGGCGGCGGCATGACCGGCCGAGCGACGCAGCAGGGCGTGGACGCGGGCGATGACTTCTTCGAGCCGGAACGGCTTGGTCACATAATCATCGGCGCCCAGCTCCAGCGCCTCGACCTTGTCCTGCCAGTCCGAGCGTGCCGTCAGGATCAGCAGGGGATAGCGGCACTCTTGCGCGCGCAGCTTGCGCACGATCTCCATGCCGCTCAGCCCCGGCAGACCCAAGTCGATGATCGCCAGGTCGATCGGGTACTCGGTGGCGTAAAACAGACCTTCGCTGCCGTCGCCACACAGGTCGACGGCAAAGCCTTCGCGTTTCAGGGCCCGGCCCATGAGTTCGCGAAGCTCGGTTTCGTCCTCGATGACCAGAATGCGCATGATCTGCGAACCTCTTTCAGTGGGCGCCTAGCGCCGGTCTGCCGGCACGCGGATGGTCTTGACCACACCGTCACGCGTCAGAATACGGATGACGTGGATGCGGCGACCGTCGCGTTCCACGGTATGGGCCGAGACGACCTTGGCATCGTGCTGGCGGGCCACGCGCTCGGCCGCCTCTTCCAGGCTCATGGCCCACGCCGCAACCGCCATGACCACGGCCATGACCGGCACGATCAGAAAACGAAGCAGCAGGCGCGGCACGGCGGTTCCTTGTTCAACAGGCTCTCGATCCAAAGGGTACGAGCCCCAATTGTAGTCGCCGGCACTGAATCGGGTCTGAACCCCAGCGGCTCAATAGATCTCGGCCACGCAGCAGCGCAGGCTGCCGCCGGCTTTTTCGATCTCGTCCATGTCCACGGCATGGATCTCGAAACGCCAGCTCTGCAAGCGCTTGAGCTTGTCCGGCGCGAGCGCATCAACTGCCGTGCGGCTCATGAACAGATCCTTGAAATTCAGGGCGATGCAGTTGCCGGCAAAGGCCTCTTTCTCGGCCGTGGTGAGCTCCAGAACGTGTCCGGGATAGGCTTGGGCGATGGCGGCAGGCACCTCGGGGTCGGCAAAGGCCTGCGGACAGATCACCAGCGCGCGCGAGGCCAGCACGGCCATCACCACGTTGGTGTGGTACTCGGTCGGCTGCAGGTCAAAACGGAAGGTCAGAGCCAGATCAAAGGCCTGATGCATGGCCTGGCAGCCGGCCTCGTCGACCCGCTGGCTGATGCCGCAGTAGCCGATGCGGTGCGAGCGATCGATGACCAGCGCGCCGGTCAGTTCAGCGATCAGGTCGCGCTGCGACAGATCGACTTCCTCGTAGCCCATCAGCTGGGTAAAAAAAGCGCGGATATCGCTGCGGCCGGCCTCAAGCTGACGTTCCGGATGCAGCATCCGGCCGATGATGGAGCGCCCGGGAATGGTCGCAAAAACGTTGTTCGGGAACAGCTCGTCCGGGGTGGTGGCGTGGCCGGGAAAGCGCACCGCGGGGATGCCGCAGGCGGTAATGCGTTCGCTCAGGCGCCGATGCTGATCGAGCGCCCGGCCGGGGTCGACCGCTACGCTCAGATCCATGTACACGTTGTCTTTGGCCGTTTGCTTCGACAAACGAAAGCCGCTGGGCTCGACCAGGAAGCAGGCGCGCGGGACCGCCGGGGCGTCGCTTTTCAGCCAGCCGGCCTGGATCTGCTGGCGAAAAGCTGCCGGGGTATCGACGATCATCGGCGGGCGAGCTTCAGGCCGCTGCACGCTCGGGGCAGGCCTGAAAGAACAGCTCCGGCCCCGCCTCGGGTCGGTGCATGTTCTGACTCAGGACCTGCCGCCAGCGCCTCGCGCCAGGCTGGCCGTGAAACAGGCCGAGCATGTGGCGAGCCACCTGCTGCAGGCGCCCGCCGCGGGCCAGGTGATCGGCGGCATAGTCGGCCATGGCCTCGATCACGCTCGAGCGTGAATCAGCCACCGGCTGGCCGAGACGGCGGCCCAGTTCGACCAGGATCCAGGGATGCTGATAGGCCGCCCGGCCCAGCATAATGCCGTCGACCTGCGCAAGCTCGGCCAGCGCCTGGTCGACCTCGGTCAGGCCGCCGTTGAGGACGAAGCGCAGCTGGGGAAAGCGTTCGCGCAGGTGATGCACGCGCTCATAAGCCAGCGGCGGGACCTCGCGGTTCTGCTTAGGACTCAAGCCCTTCAGCCAGGCTTTGCGGGCGTGAATGATGAAGCAGCGCACGCCGCTTTCGGCGACCGTGGCGACGAAATGCTCCAGAAACTCGACGCTGTCGTGTTCGTCGACCCCGATCCGGGTCTTGACCGTCACCGGCACCGTCACGGCCTCGCGCAGGGCGCGCACGCAGTCGCGCACCAGCGCCGGCTCTCGCATCAGGCAGGCGCCGAAACTGCCTTTCTGGACGCGCTCGGAAGGGCAGCCCACGTTCAGGTTGATCTCATCGTAGCCGTATTCGGCACCGACCCGGCCGGCGCGCGCCAGATCCTCGGGCTCACTGCCGCCCAGCTGCAGCGCGATCGGGTGCTCGGCCGGATCGAAGCCGAGCAGGCGCTCGCGGTCGCCGTGAATGACCGCGCCGGTGGTGACCATTTCGGTATACAGCAGGGCCGAGGCGTTGAGCTGACGGTGGAAAAATCGGCAGTGCCGATCGGTCCAATCCATCATGGGGGCGACGCTCAGACTCGCCCCACCCGCTGCGCTCATCGGCAAGCCGGCGACCATTCAGCCTAAGCGCCGGATTCCGCTTTCGCCGGCAATCAGGACCCTATCAGCCGGGCGGCGGGCAAACAGACCGCAGCTGACCACGCCGGGTATCTGGTTGATCTCGGATTCAACCTGATGCGGGTCAACCAGGTCCAGGTTGCGCACGTCCAGGATCAGGTTGCCGTTGTCGGTTTCGAACCCGTCGCGAAGTTCCGGACGCCCGCCGAGCCCGACCAGCTTGCGGGCAACAAAAGCGCGCGCCATCGGCAGCACCTCGACCGGCAGCGGAAAATCGCCGAGCACCTTGACGCACTTGGACTCATCGACGATGCAGACGAACCGCCGACTGGCCGCCGCGATGATCTTTTCTCTGGTCAGCGCGCCGCCCCCGCCCTTGATCAAGCGGCGGTGCTCGTCAACTTCGTCAGCGCCGTCGATGTAGAGCTCAAGATCGCCGACGTGATTGAGGTCCATGACCTCGATCTCGAGCTCGACCAGCTTTTTCGTCGTTGCCTCGGACGAGGACACCGCGCCCTTGAGCTCGATGTCGCTGCTGGCCAGTTCATCGAGAAAAGCGTTGACGGTGCTGCCGGTTCCCACGCCCAGCACCATGCCGTTTTCGACTTCCGACAGCGCCGCCCGGGCGACTTCGATTTTCAATCGGCTCTGGCTCATGATGTCTCCAATTCCAGCAAAAAGTCCCACTGTTGTTTCGTCAGCGGCATGATGGACAGGCGGTTGCCCTTGCGCACCAGGGCGAAATCGCCCAGCGCCTCGGCGTGCTCCTTGATCTCGGCCAGCGACAGCACGCGGTCCAGGTCGCGCTTGAACTTGATATCGACCAGAATCCAGCGCGGATCGTCCGGATCGCTCTTGGGGTCGTAGTACTTCGAGTCCGGATCGAACTGGGTCGGGTCGGGGTAAGGCTGGCTGGCGACCTCGGCGATGCCGACGATGCCGGGCACCTTGCAGTTGGAGTGGTAGAAAAACACCGCATCGCCGATTTTCATCGCATCGCGCATGAAGTTGCGCGCCTGGTAGTTGCGCACCCCGTCCCAGGGTTCGGTCTGGTCCGGTCGCGACTTCAGGTCGTCGATGCCGAAGGCGTCGGGTTCGGATTTCATCAACCAGTAGTTCATAGCGTGTGCAAGTTTATCAGGCTGGTGGTGCTCGACCGGCCGGCGCGCGAAACTCGCGCACGCCGTGGTCGGTGATGATCGCATCCAGCGGCACGTCCCAGTGCTGGGCGGGCAGACTGTTGACCTCCTGGAGGCTGTAAGCCACGCCGATCAGTCTTGTCCCTGCGCCGCCCGCCGGGTCAAGGCGAAACGCAAAGGCGCGATCGTAAAAGCCCCCGCCCATGCCAAGCCGGGTTCCCCGGCTGGAAAAAGCCAGCAGCGGCATCAGGACCCAGTCCAGCGCCTCGGGCGCGCACACCGGACCCTGGACCGGCTCGGGAATACCGAAACGGTTGGCCACCAGTTCATCGTCCGGCCGCCAGCGCCGGAACTCCATGCCGGCATCGAGCAGCACCGGCAGGTAAAGCTCGTGGCCCGATTCCTGCAGAACACCCAGCACCGGCCGCAGGTCCGGTTCACCGCGAAACGGCAAGAACGCCGAGACCCGGGCACCCGCCCGCTCGGCCATGAAACCCAGGACCTGGGCGCAAAGCTGCCGGTCCAGCACCTGCCGACGCGCCTCGGGCAGGGCCAGGCGCGCGGCCAGCAGCGTCCCGCGGAGCTCGCGCTTGGCCGGCTGGATGGCGGATGGTTCGAACATGTCGGGTCGGGCGGCCTTTTCCCGGGCGGTCAGGCAAGTCCGCGCGCGGAGTCCTCAAAAAAGAGTGGCGCTCTCCACCTGTGCCGCTGCAGGTCGGTGACCTTGAACCAATGGTTCAGGTGGGTTGGCTCTCCGGACCATCAGGCAACTCGCGTTGAAACAAGCTGCACACCGGTTCCGGAAGCCGCCATCCCTAGGTCGATAAGTAGGGACAAGGCATATTACTTTCCTGCTGGCGAACACCGCAGAGAGCGCCTGATCTCCACTCTATTCCGTTCCCATGACTTGGTCAAGCTGACTCGCCAAATCGCTGATGCGGCGATCGATCTTTTCCTCGCGCGTACCCAGTTCCTGGCATAACTGCAGGAGTTCCTCGGCCAGATTGAGCGCGCACATCACGGCGATCTTGTCCATCGAGCTGACGCGTCCGGAGTCGCGAATCTCGCGCATCTGGCCGTCGAGAAACAGGGCCGACTCCATCAGCGCGCGGCGTTCTGGCGGGGCGCACATGACGCGATACTCGCGCTCTAGAATGCGCACGGTGACCGGTTCGGCAACAGCCATAAGCCCTCCTCAGCTGGTCGACTCCAGGGCCTTGAGACGTTCGATCATCGCCTCGACCCGGGAGCGAGCTTCTTCGTTGCGCTGGACCAGGCTCGCGCGCTCGGAGACCAGCGTTTCCTGGCGCGCCTTGAGCGAGCGATTTTCTTCTTCGAGCACGCGCAATCGCCGAACCATCTCCTGCAGGCCTGCCTGCAGTCGGTCCAGATCCGTCTCTGTCCGGGCCAGCGAATTCATCGTCAAAACTCAAACGTACGCGTTACAAGGGTTTAATCATAGAACCTCAGGCGCGCTGTAACAAGCACCATCGACAACAATCGACAACAATCGACAGCGGCTCGAAGCGCCGGTGATACACTTTCGGCTGTTTTTGCAGCCCGGCTTGAGGGTCACCTCTACGATGGCGGATCAGGAAGCCAAACTGGCCTGGATTCTCGCGCTTGCCGCCGAGGCCGAGCCGGCCGCCGTGGCAGAAACCCACGGCCTGATCGTGGGGCTGCTCAGCGCCAGGCCGAATCTGAGCCAGCAGGACCTCATCGGTCAGCTCGCCGCGCTGCAGGTCGGTGACTGGACTTCGGAATCGCTCCAGACCCGGGTTGGCCCGGCGCTCAACAGCCTGCGTGAAGAGCTCGACACCAGCGAACTGCAGTTTCGGCCGCTGCTGCCCAACGATGACCGGCCGCTGGAAGAGCGCACCCGCTGCCTGGCGCACTGGTGCTCGGGCTTTTTGTCCGGCTTCGGCGCCGGCGAGCCGGTCATCGCGCCCGGCGACGGTACCGAAGCGCTGGGCCTGCTTGAACAGATCGCCCGCGCCGCCACCGATCCGCAGGCCGACGCCGAGGCCGAGGAAGGGGCTTACGCTGAGCTGGTGGAATTCGTCCGCGTGGCGGTGCTGCTGCTGCGCGAAGACAATCGGCGCCGACCGGCATGATTCGGTGCGAAGAATTTCGCACGCGCCGCCAGCGCCTGGTTGCCGAGACCGGCAGCGAGAGCATGGTCATCGTGGCCAGCGGACGCGAAGTGCTGCGCAACGGCGACAGCGCCTACCCGTTTCGCCAGGACAGCGATTTCTGGTACCTGACCGGCCTCGATGAACCAGAGGCCGTCCTGGTCCTGATTCCCGGGCGCGATGCCGGCGAGCAACTGCTGTTTCTGCGCGAGCGCGACCCTGAGCGCGAACGCTGGGACGGACCGCGCCTGGGGCTGGACGGCGCGCGCGAACAGCTGGGCATGGATGATGCGTTTCCGATCCACGACCTCGACGACATCCTGCCCGGCCTGATGGAGGGCTGCGAACGCCTGTTCCACCTGGTCGGCAAAGACCCGTCGTTCGATCAGCGCGTGCTGGGCTGGCGCAACCAGCTGCGGGCGCGCTCCAAGGGCCAGAAAGGCCCGGGTGAAATCGTGTCGCTGGAGCACCTTTTGCACGAGCAGCGGCTGGTCAAGTCGGCCGATGAAATCCGCTGCATGCGGCGTGCTGCCGCCATTGCCGCGCAGGCCATGACCCGGGCCATGCGCCACTGTCGGCCCGGCCTGAACGAGGCCGAAATCCAGGCTGAGCTGATCCACGAATACCAGCGCCACGACTGCCCGCCGTCCTACCTGCCGATCGTGGCCGGCGGCGCCAACGCCCTGGTGCTGCACTACATCGCCAACAACCAGGCGCTGCCCGATGACGGCCTGCTGCTGATCGACGCCGGCTGCGAATACCAAAACTACGCCGCCGATATCTCGCGCACCTTCCCGGTCAACGGGCGTTTCAGTTCGGCCCAGCGCGAGGTCTACGAGATCGTCCTGGCCGCCCAGCGCGCCGCAATCGACCAGGTCCGCGCCGGCCAGCCCTTCGACGACTTTCACGCCGCCAGCGTTCGCGTCCTGACCCAGGGCCTGATCGACCTCGGGCTGCTCAGCGGCAGCCTCGACGATAATATCGAGCAGGCGCACTACCGGCGCTAT
>JBMCIV010000064.1:0-7187 GCA_048616735.1 Wenzhouxiangella sp.
GGCCAGTTCGGAGAGGTCTTTCTGCGGATCGCGCCGCTGGGGCGCGGTGAAGGTTTTCGCTTCAACAGCGAGGTGGTCGGAGGCGCCATTCCGACCAGCCTGATTCCGGCTGTTGAAAAAGGCGTGCGCCAGGTCCTAGACGAAGGCGCGATCGCGGGTTTCCCCCTGCAAGACGTCGAGGTCGTGGTCTACGACGGCAAGTTTCACGCGGTCGATTCCAAGGAGATTGCCTTTGTGGTGGCCGGACGCAAGGCATTCCTGGACGCGATCGCCAACGCCGGGCCGCAGATTCTCGAGCCCATCGTCGAGCTGGAGGTCACGGTGCCGGACGCGGTCATGGGCGATGTGACCGGTGCGCTGGCCTCCAAGCGGGCGCGCATCCAGGGCACCGACAGCCACAGCGGCACGACCACGACCATCAAGGCGGCCGTCCCCTTGTCGGTGCTCAGCGAATTCCCCACCGAGCTCAAGAGCCTGACCGGCGGGCAGGGCCGGTACACGATGTCGTTCTCGCATTACGAAGCGGTCCCTGGCGATATCCAGAAGCGGTTGGTCGACGAGCATCGTCCCGCCGAGGACGAAGACGACTGAGCCGAGTCCGCGCCTTAAGGGGACGCGGCATAGCGCTGCACAAGCTCCTTGTGCAGCTGCGCGACCTGGTGCTCGAGCTCAGTCAGCGACCCGGTGTTGACGATGACGCGGTCGGCCCGGGCCAGGCGCGTCGCGCGCTCTGCCTGGGCGGCCAGGATTCGATCGATCAGCTCGTCGTCGATGTGCTCGCGCGCTTTTAGCCGCTGGCGCTGCAGCTCTTGCGGGACGTCGACCACGATCACCAGGTCGGCATCCGCAAACAGGCCGGTTTCGACCAGAAGCGGCACCACAAGCAGGCAAAACGGTGTTGGCGGCAGCCGGCGGATGCGGTCGATGGCGGCCGCCTCGATCAACGGATGGAGGATGTCTTCCAGGCGTTTCCTGGCTTGCGTATCTGCAAAGACCCTCGCCCCCAGCGCTTTGCGGTCCAGCGCGCCGTCCCGATCCAGAACGCCTGGCCCGAAGGCTTGTCGGACCGCCTCCAGCCCGGGTGTCTGCGGCGCGACGACCTCGCGCGCGATCTCGTCGGTGTCGATGACCGGAACGCCGCGGGCGGCGAGCAGATCGGAAACCGCGGTCTTGCCGGAGGCGATGCCCCCGGTCAGGACCACGACGGGCATCGACCCGGTGGCAGACGACATGCCTCAGCCGGCCCGGGAGGCCCGGAAGATCGCGCCGGCGCCAGCGCCGCTGGCGATCAGCACGAATGCAGCGCTGATCATCCGACGATAAAAAAGAGATGTGTTCATCGTTATTGCTCCACAAATCTGCTGGTGATCTGAAATTCTATCCCAGCCTGCGCTTGAGCCCCGGACACACCCGTAAGTCCAACTTTTCAGCTGACTTTTTTTGCGGTACTTTACCGAGCAGGCAAGGCGTAGATGGGGCACACCATGATTCAGTTGATGGTCGTCGAAGATCATGAACTCTTTCGCACGGGTATCAACAATATTCTGGCCGGCGTTGCCAGTATCGAGGTGGTGGCCGAAGCCTCGAGCGGGGAAGAAGCGCTCAGGCTGGCGCGTAGCCTGAGCCCGGACGTGATCCTGATGGACGTCGGTCTGCCCGGGCTTTCGGGACTCGAAACCACGGAAAGAATCTTGAAGGCGCAGCCCGACATCCGGGTGATCATGCTCACCGCTCACGCCGAGCCGCCCTTGCCGGCGCGCCTGCTCGACATCGGGGCCAGCGGCTATCTGACCAAGGGCGCGAGTGCCGACGAGCTGCTTTCTGCAATCAGGGCGGTCCATCGCGGCGAGCGCTACATCGGTTCGGAAATCGCGCAGCAGCTGGCGCTTTCGCTGTTGCCGGGTACGCCGGCATCGCCGTTTCAGGATCTGACCAGTCGCGAACTGGAAGTGACCCTGATGCTGATCCAGGGCATGAAGGCCAATTCGATCGGGGAGGTGCTCAAGCTCAGCCCCAAGACGATTGCCACGCACAAGTATCGGATCTACGACAAGGTCGGGGTGCGCAACGAGGTCGATTTATTGCGCCTGGCGCTTCGCTACGGGCTGTTCAAGCCCGACCCGTGAACCGAACGGATGCTCCGCCCGGTTCACGGGGGCGGCGTTCAGGACGGCGGGTTCTGGTCCTTTTTTTCTTCGGCTAGGCGGTAGATACCGTCTTCGCCGCGCACCGCGCCGGACTGGTTCGGGCGCTTGTCGGCTTCTTTTTCGCCTGGCTTGCCGTCGCCCGACGGGGGCGTCCTGGCTTCGCTTTGGCTCGCCTCAGGCAGCGCGGACTCCCCGGTCTTCTGGGGCAGAGATGAACGCTTCTCGTGGCGAATTCGACGCGCTGCTTCCTGCAGATCGCTCGAGCCCGCCGACGATTTTTCCGTGGACTTCGCCGCTGGCTGCGCTTCAGGCGTTGACGCCTTGTCTGAAGCTTTGTCCTGGGCTTTGTCCTGGGCTTTGTCCGTAGCCTTGTCCATAGCTTTGTCCGTAGCTTTGTCCGTAGCTTTGTCCTGGGCCTTGCCCTGGGTCGGTTCGGAGGGGGGTCGGGGCTGGTTGTCGGCGCCGTCGCCCGTCTTGTTGTCGGAATCTTTAGAACGCGCCGGCGATGCGGAAGCGTTCGCATCTTTACCCGAGCGTCTTTTCTTGCCGCCGCGGCGGCGGCGCTTCTTGCGCGGCGGGTTTTCGCTGTCGGCCTGCCGTGCCGGTTCGTTTTCCTGCTTTGGCGTCTGGTCGACTGACTGTGGCTCGGCGACTTTTTCGCGCTGACCGCTCTTTTTTTTCTTTTTGCGCTTGTTGCCGCTGCCGGCACCGTCCGGGTGCGGCTGACTGGCGCGCCGCGGGCTGTCTTTGCCGTTGGGTTTGGCCGAACGGGCTTCGGGCCGGGCGGGTCGGCGCCTGCTGTCTTGATCGTGGCGGGTTTTGCGTTCGGGCTTGCTCGATTCGGTTCCGAACAGCGAGGCAAGGCTGGCCATCAGCGATTTCCAGAAAGCCGCAAGGCCGGAGGGCGCCGGCGTGCGTTCCGGTGCCGGCGTCGCCGGTCGGATGCCGCTGACAGCGGCCTGCGCGGGCTTAGGCGCGCTATCGGCGCCCTCGCGGGCCGCCAGCGGGGTCATCTCGTTTTCGTCGCCGGTGGGCAGGGTGTAGCTGGGATCCTCCATTTTCTCACTGCCGCGCAAGCGCTGGATTTCAAAGCGGGGGGTTTCCAGCCAGCGGTTGGCGACGACGGTGATCGGCAGCTTGTTGCGGCGCTCCAGGTCGGCCATCACGGCGCGCTTTTCGTTGAGCAGGAAGTTGGCAACTTCGGTCGGCGCCTGGACGATCACGCGCGAGGTGTGATCCTTCATGGCTTCTTCTTCGGCCAGGCGCAGGATCGCCAGGGCCAGCGACTCGACCGATCGGATGGAGCCATAACCGTCGCAGCGAGGACAGGTGACGTGGCTGGATTCGCCCAGCGACGGCCGCAGACGCTGGCGCGACATTTCCAGCAGGCCAAAGCGCGAGATGCGACCGATCTGGACGCGCGCCTTGTCCATGCGCATGGCGTCGCGCAGCTGGTTCTCGACCTGGCGCTGGGCGTCTTTGCTGAGCATGTCGATAAAGTCGATCACGATCAAACCGCCGAGATCGCGAATGCGCAGCTGGCGCGCGATCTCGTCGGCCGCCTCGAGGTTGGTCTGGAGCGCGGTTTCTTCGATGTCGGCGCCCTTGGTGGCGCGCGCGGAGTTGATATCGATCGACAGCAGGGCTTCGGTATGGTCGATGACCACGGCGCCGCCCGAGGGCAGCCGCACCTCGCGCGCGAACGCCGATTCGATCTGGCTTTCGATCTGGTAGCGCGAAAACAGCGGGGTGTCGTCGCGGTAGGCTTTGAGTTTGCGCAGGTTGTGCGGCATGACCTGCTGCATGAACTCGCGCGCGTCTTCGAATACGCGATCGTCGTCGATCAGGATTTCGCCGATGTCCTCGCGCAGATAGTCGCGCAGGGCCCGGATGATGAGGTTGCTTTCCTGGTAGATCAGAAACGGCGCGGGCCGGGTCTTTGCGGCTTCCAGAATCGCGGTCCACAGCTGCAGCAGGTAGTCCAGGTCCCACTGCAGTTCCTGCTGCTCGCGGCCGACCCCCGCGGTGCGCACGATCAGGCCCATGCCTTCGGGCACTTCGACCTGCTTGAGGGTGTCGAGTATTTCCTTTCGTTCGTCGCGCGAGATCTGGCGCGAGACGCCGCCGGCGCGGGGGTTGTTGGGCATGAGCACCATGTACCGACCGGCCAGGCTGATGAACGTGGTCAGCGCTGCGCCCTTGGTGCCGCGTTCTTCCTTGTCGACCTGAACGATGACTTCCTGTCCGGCCCGCACGGCTTCCTTGATTTCGACCCGGTTACCTTCATCGAGCGCTTTTTGCGCGCTCTCCGAGAAGTATTCCCGGGCGATTTCCTTCATCGAGAGAAAGCCGTGACGTTCCGATCCAAACTCGACGAAGCAGGCGTCCAGACTGGGCTCGACCCGGGTGATCTTGCCCTTGTAGATGTTGGATTTTTTCTGTTCCTGCGCCGGCACCTCGATATCGAGATCCAGCAGGCTCTGGCCATCGGCGATGGCGACACGCACCTCCTCGGGTTGAGTTGCGTTGATCAGCATGCGTTTCATTGTTGTTGATTCCTCCGCCGTTCCAGCCGCTGAGCGGACCGGAACCGGTGACGGAGACATCCTGGTCAGCAGCTTGTCGCCATCGGCGGGTAGCTGCGGCGCTGGCCTCCACACCATGGTTTGGAGGCACGGCCTGGTTGAGCCGTCTTTCGGCCGGCCTGGCGCGGCGCTGATTCCAGCAGCCTCGCGCCAGGCCTTGTTCTGCCGCGCCGGCAAGATGCTGGCGCGAATGCCAAGATGTCTTTCTTCACCAATCCCGGCTGTCCGCGGTCGTGATCGGCCGCCGGGAACGGGCTAATTGTTGAGTTCATGCCGGCCCCGGGGCCGGCCTGTGCTTGTTTTGTCTGCGGATGCATTTCCCCCGCTGCGTGAAACCGCGACTGACGCTGGCTGCACGCTCAAAGCGTTCTTGTTCAAGGCGGCGGGTCGGGCCGATGGTGCCGGCTTGCAAAAGCGCTCGGCAGTCATTCGGCTACCGGATGGTGAGGGCTCTTATCGAGCCGACGGCCCCATCGCCGGCCTTCAACCCTGGTATGTTATCACTTGCGGTCTTGTGGCGATAGAGACATCAATGGGTTTCCGGTTGCGGCGCAAACGCTTATGAGCTCGGAACGAGTGGCCTCCAAAGTGCGCCACGTGCAGGTGCCGGCCGATCATGGCGGGCAGCGTCTGGACAATTTCCTGGTCGGACTGCTCGACGGCGTGCCGCGCAGCCTGGTCTACCGGTTGGTCAGAACCGGCCAGGTCCGGGTCAACGGCGGGCGCGCCAAACCGATGAAAAAACTCAAGCCCGGTGACGAAGTGCGCGTCCCTCCCGTTTCGGTCAAGCCCTCTGGGCCAACCACCGTTCCCGACGCCCTGGTCGCCGAGGTGCGTTCCCGGATCGTGGCCCAGACGGATGATTTCTGCGTTGTCGACAAGCCCGCCGGGCTGGCCATGCACGGCGGCTCCGGCCTGGCCTTCGGGCTCATGGACGTGGTCGCCCGGCTGGCGCCGGACTGGCGGCCGGTTCATCGCCTGGATCGGGCGACCAGCGGCCTGGTGGTGCTGGCCTGTCATCATCAGGCGCTGGTCAGCCTGCAGCGCTGTTTTGCCCGCCGTGAGGTCGACAAGCGCTACCTGGCGCTTCTTTCCGGCCAGCCCGGCGAGGACGTCTTCACGGTCGATCAACCTTTGAAAAAGATTCGCGACGCCAGCGGCCAGCACCGGGTGATCGTCGATGAGCAGGGCCAGCCCGCGCGCTCGCATTTTCAGGTCCTCGAGCGTCTGGCCGGTTTCGCTTACGTCGAGGTGCGGATCGAAACCGGACGCACGCACCAGATTCGCGCCCACGCCGCGGCCGTCGGCCATCCCGTGGCCGGCGACGCGCGCTACAATGCGCTTTCGTCGCCGGCCGGCCTCAGGCGCCTGTTTCTCCACGCGCACTGCCTGCGTTTGCCTTGGCCGGAGGACCACGTTTTCAGCGCGCCGCTGCCGGAGGAACTGGCCGCGGCGCTGATGCCACTACGCCAGCCCGGCGTCCGGGATTGATCGAACCACATGTATCAGCCGCTGCCCCTGTTCGTCGGCCTCAGGTACCTGCGCGCCAAGCGCAGGAATCATTTCATTTCTTTCATCTCGCTGATCTCGATGGCGGGCATTGCCCTGGGCGTGATGACGCTGATCACCGTCTTGAGCGTGATGAACGGGTTTGAGCGCGAGCTGCGCGAACGCATCCTCGGCATGGTCTCGCACGCCACCATCCAGGGCTATGACGGCCGCTTTCCCGACTGGCGCGAAGTGGTGGAGATGGCGCGAGCGCAGCCGCGGGTGCTGGGGGCCGCGCCCTACGTCGAGCAAGAGACGATGCTGCGGGCGCGGCGCACGGCCGGCGCCATGATTCGCGGCATCGATCCGGCGGCCGAACCGCAGGTCTCGGAAATTCTCGAGATGATGCGTTCGGGCCGTCTTGACAGCCTGCAGCCCGGCGGCTGGCAGGTCGTGCTTGGGGTCGGGCTGGCCAATCGTCTGGGTGTGGGTCCGGGCGACTCGGTAACCATTTTCGCGCCCGAAATCCGCGCCACCCCGGGCGGGGTCATTCCCCAGGTGCGGCGTTTCGAGGTCAGCGGGCTGTTCGAGGCCGGGGTCCACGAGTACGACACCGCGCTGGCCATGATTCATTACCAGGACGCCCAGCGCCTGTTTCGGCTGGGCGAGGACATCAGCGGCATTCGCCTGAAGCTCGACGACATGATGCGGGCGCGCTGGATCGCGCGCGATCTGAGCGCCGAGTTGCCGGGCCTGTACCAGGTCCGCGACTGGACCCAGCAGCATGCCAACTTCTTCCGGGCGGTGCAGACCGAGAAGACCGTGATGTTCATCATCCTGTCGCTGATCATCGCGGTGGCCGCGTTCAATATCATCTCCACCCTGGTGATGGTGGTGACCGACAAGCAGGCCGATATCGCCATCCTCAAGACCATGGGACTGACCCCGCGCAAGATCATGGCGGTGT
>JBMCIV010000065.1:0-7157 GCA_048616735.1 Wenzhouxiangella sp.
GCCGGAAAAACGTAGAAAAGACGAACGCCGATGTTCATGGCTGCGGCCATTTCCATGGCGAATTTAGCGGCCCTGATCGAGTTTTCCGAACCATCGACCGGTACCAGAATCTCCCGGATATGTTCACTCATGATGTGCTCCTCGCATCCTGTTTCAGGATTGCAGCAGGCGCTGCATCTTCATGGTAACAGCCCGCGCCCGCTGCGGCCTGTTTTGGAGCGTTTTTTTGGACGCGATACCGGCTTCAGTCCGACCGCCGAAGCAGCGCTGTCAGCGCTTGCTCGTCAAGCACTTCGACGCCTAGTTCGCGCGCCTTGTCGAGCTTCGAGCCCGGGTCCGTGCCGGCGATGACGGCGGTGGTGTTTTTCGACACGCTGGAGGTGACTTTCGCGCCCTGCGCTTCCAGGGCCTGGCGGGCTTGCGAACGCGTCAGTCCCTCCAGCGATCCGGTCAGGACATAAGTCCGGCCCGCCAGCGGCAGGTCGTCGGTTGAGCGCGGCGTCTCGCGCGGGTAGTGCACACCGGCGTCCAGCAGTTGCCGGATGACCTCGCGATTGTGCGGCTCGGCAAAAAAGGCCTCGATGTGGGCCGCCATGATCGGCCCCACATCCGGCACCGCGGCCAGCTTCTCGGCATCGGCGGCGGCGACCGCCTCGAGGCTGCCGAAATACCGCGCCAGCTGGGCCGCAGTCACCTCGCCCACCTCGCGGATACCGAGGGCGAACAACAGCCGGGGCAGCGTGGTCCGGCGACTGTCGGCAATCGCCTCGACCAGGTTGGCGGCAGACTTTTCGCCCATGCGCTCGAGTTGCTGCAGGGTCGGTTGGTCAAGCCGGTACAGATCGGCCGGGCTGTGAATCAGATCTGCCTCGACCAGCTGGGCAACCAGCTTGGTGCCCAGCCCCTCGATGTCCATGGCCGCGCGGCTGGCGAAGTGCTCGATGGCACGCCGCCGCTGGGCCGGGCAGACCAGCCCGCCGCTGCAGCGCGCTACCGCCTCGCCTTCGACCTGCTCCACCGCCGAGCCGCACGCCGGGCAGTGATCGGGCATCGTCCAGACGGGGGCATCGTCTGGCCGGCGGTCCAGCACCGGCGCCACGACCTCGGGAATGACGTCTCCGGCCCTGCGCACCACGACCCAGTCACCCGGACGCACGTCCTTGCGCGCGACCTCCTCGGCGTTGTGCAAGGTGGCGTTGGTCACGGTCACGCCGCCGACAAAGACCGGCTCCAGCCGCGCCACTGGCGTCAGGGCCCCGGTGCGCCCCACCTGGACCTCGATATCCTGCAGTCGGGTGATTTCCTCCTGGGCCGGAAACTTGTGCGCCAGGGCCCAGCGCGGCGCGCGGCTGACAAAGCCCATCTCGCGCTGTTGCTCCAGCGAATCGAGCTTGTAGACCACGCCATCGATTTCGTAGTCCAGTTCCTCGCGGCGCCGGCTGAACCGCGAATAGGCGGCATCCAGGCCCTCGCGACCGGTGACCACGTCAACCTCGGGGCTGACCGGCAGCCCCCAGTCCCGAAGCTGCTCGAGAATGGCCGAATGGGTCTCCGGCAGGCCGTCCTCGGTTGCCGCCCCGTAGCAGAAGAAATGCAGCGGCCGCTGCGCGGTCACGGCCGGATCAAGCTGGCGCAGGCTGCCGGCCGCGGCGTTACGCGGGTTGACGAAGGTTTTCTGCCCGGCCTCGGACAGGCGCTCGTTGAGCCGCTGAAAACCGGAGCGGGTCATGAAAATTTCCCCTCTGACTTCAAGAGTTTCCGGGATATTTCTGCCGCGTAGCTTTAACGGGATCGCGCGCACGGTGCGCACGTTGGAGGTGACGTCTTCGCCCTGCTTGCCGTCCCCGCGCGTCGCCCCCAGCACCAGCTGTCCGCGCTCGTAGCGCAGGGCGATGGCCAGACCGTCCAGCTTGGGCTCGACCGCATAGTGGACCTGCTCGAGGTCTAGGCGATCGCGGATACGACGATCGAAATCGGCGACCTCTTCGGCGCTGAAGGCATTGGCCAGCGACAGCATGGGAATGCTGTGGGTGACCGTCTCGAAGCCTTCGGCCGGTTCGGCGCCGACGCGCTGGGTGGGCGAGTCGGGGGTGATCAGCTCGGGATGCTCTGCCTCCAGCGACTGCAGTTCACGCAGCAAGCGATCGTATTGGGCATCGGAGACGGTCGGCTGATCGAGCACGTAATAGCGGTAGTTGTGCTCGCGGATTTTCTCGCGCAGGCGCTCTGCCCGCTCGCGCACCTGGGCGTCTTGCTTGGCTGCCACCGCTAGCGCCCGCTGCGTCAGCCGCCGCCGACAAGCCCGTGCCGACGATCGTATTCGCGCATGTCCTCGCGGATCTGGGCAATGCGCTGACGGGTCAACAGGCACTTGCTGTCGTCGAGCAGCTCGGCATCGAGCAGCTCGGCGATTCGGCGGCCGGTGGCCAGCATGGCGTCCCAGGCATCGAGCGCGCTGACCGGGCCCGGCAGGGTCACGAACAGGGCGACACCGGGGGTATCGAACACGTTCCACGCGCTGGCGTCAAAATGTCCTGGCGGCGTCAGGTTGGCCATGCTGAACACCGGCCTGGCATCGCCTTCGTGCAGGCGATGGAAAATGCTCATTTCACCGAAGGTCAGACCGGCCTTGACGGCAGCGTCGAGCAGCTCCGAGCCGTTGATGCGCTGCTCGTCGCGACGACGGACGAACAAACTGATGATCTTGTCGGGCTGGCGGCGTTCATCGACTGGCTCAGACTGGGTGCGCATCGCATCTGGCCCCGCCGCCGCGCGCGGCTTCGCGTCGTCGGTCGCTGAAAAAGCGGGAAAACTGCTCTGGCGATAGGCCGGATCATCACCGGGATCACCGCCTGAACCGGCGTCGCTGCCCTGGCCGTCCCCGTCCGCCGAAGCGTTTTGTCCGCCCAGGCTGGGCTCGCGACGACGCTGCAGCCAGCGCGCGTGGTTGGGCTTGGACTGCCCGCTTGGGCGATGAAAGAGGACGATGGCGGCCAGGATCACCAGGCCGAGCAGGATCAGGATCAGGCGCAGATTGTCCACGGCGATTGACCGAGTCCGGAAAAACAGCCACGAGTTTACCGCATCAATCCAGGCGCGCGGCGCCGGTCAGCTTTCGGCCAGAGCGACAGCGCGATCGAGGTCTACGCTGACGATGCGCGACACGCCGGCCTCGCGCATGGTCACGCCCAGCATCTGGTGGGTGACTTCCATGGTGACCTTGTTGTGGGTGACGAGCAGGAACTGCACCTGGTCCGACATCTCGCGCACCATGTCGGAAAAGCGCCCGACGTTGGCGTCATCGAGCGGTGCATCGACCTCGTCGAGCAGGCAAAACGGCGCCGGATTGAGATTGAAGATCGCGAACACGAAGGCCACGGCGGTCAGGGCCTTCTCCCCGCCCGACATCAGGTGGATGCGCGCGATGCGCTTGCCCGGCGGCCGCGCCATGATGGCCACCCCGGCCGACAGCCAGTCATCACCGACCATCTCCAGGTGACCGTGACCGCCGCCGAACAGGCGCGGGAAGAGCGTCTGCATGTTCTTGTTGACCTGCTCGAAGGTCTCGCGAAAGCGCGTGCGCGAATCGCGGTCGATTCGCCCGATGGCTTTTTCCAGGGTGGCCATGGCCTCTTCGAGGTCGGCGTGCTGGCGGTCTAGATAATCTTTGCGCTCGGATTCTGTTTCGTGTTCCTCGATCGCCGCCAGGTTGACCGGTTCGAGCTTGCGGATGCGCTCTTCGAGCTGCTCGAGCTCGCGCTGGAACTGTTCGGTTTCGGCGTTCTCGGGCAATTCGGCCAGCAGCGTTTCGGGCGTGCCTCCCAGCTGCGTTATCCGCTCCGACAGCGCCTCGGCCTTGAGCCGGGTCTCGTGCAGTCCAAGCTGCAGCTTTTGCTGCTGCTCGCGCACTTCTTCAGCCGTCCCGGCCGCTGACTGACGCGCCTGGTCCTGCTCGCGCCAGGCGGCTTCCAGCGCTTCCAGCCGGGTGCGGGCCTCGCGCAGGCGGCCTTCCACCGCCAGCCGCCGTTCGAGCAGCTGGTCACGCTCTTTTTGCTGCATGCGCACCGGTTCGTCGCCCTGCGCCAGGGCTTCGCTCAGCTCCATGTAGCGATTCTGCAGCTGGCCGACCTGGTTGTCGATGCGGGCGATGGCCTGGCGCAGCGAGTCCAGTCCGGCGCGCGAAGACTCCAGCTTCAACGACATTGCCTCGCGCTGTTCGCGTTGCTCGCGGTAGGCTTTGCGCGCCTGCTCGCGGGCCGCGTCGAGCCGCGTTTTCTCCGTCCGCAGCGGTTCCCTGCCCTGCTCGGCCTGGTCCATCCTGCCCAGCGCTTGCTGGAGTTCGGCGCGCGCGGCGCCGACCGCTTCACCGTCCTCGCGCTGGCGCTGCGCGAGCGTCTCGATCTCTTCGGCGGCCTGCGCGCGCTGGCGCTTGAGCGACTCCAGCCGACTGTCCAGGGCGCTGATCCGACCCTGGACCTGAGCGCGCTCGCGCTCGGCCTGGTGGATGGCGCGTTCGCGCTGCTGCAGGACCTGCTCGGACTCCTGCAGCTCGCCTCGAGTCGCCTCCAACTGGCCTTCCAGTTCGCTGATACGGGCCTGGTCTGCCGTGATCTGCTGCTGCAGCACTCGGATTTCCTGCTCGCGCTGCAGCAGCCCGCTGCGGTCGGCCTCCAGCGCTGGCTGCCGCAGCCAGCCACGGCCCAGCCAGGTTCCTTGCGGGGTGATCACCGATTCCTGGTAATCAAGCTGAGCAGCGATCGCCCGCGCCTGGTCCAGATTTTCGGCGCAGCGCACGCGCTTGAGCTGCGCTGCCAGCGCCCCGGCGCCTTCGACATGGTTGGCCAGCGTCCCGGCCGGGGCCGCCTCGCCCGGATCGGGAGCAAACAGCGCCAGCCCCAGCGCCGGCGGCTCGCTTGCGATCAAGTCCTGGAGCTGGTCGGTCTCCACGCCCTGCAGCCAGTCGGCCAGCACGTGCTCCACGGCGACCGTCCAGCGCGCGTCGGTCACTCGAATACGCTCGAGCAGCCGGCGCGCGGGATCTTCGCCGCGCGCCGCCAGCCATTCGGCCGTCTCGGCCTGCTCTTCGGGCTGGCGATTGAGCAGGCGCAGCGATTCCAGCCGGGCCGCGTGTTCGTGGCGGCGGGCCCGGGCGGCTTCCAGCTCGTTGCGCAACGTTTCGATACGCGTTCTGTGGCTGCCAATCTGCTGGCGCGACTGCTCCGCGTCCGCGCGCGCTTGCTGCAGCGACGCGGCGCCGCGCTCGGATTCTTCCCGCGCCGCGGCCTGATCGGTCTGCAGTCTGGCCAACGCCTGGTCGTCGCTTTGAGCCCTAAGCGTCTGCAGACGTTCCGCGGCCCGGCTCATGCGATCGTCCAAATGTTCGATGCGCTGGCGCAGCAGTTCGGCCCGGTTGGCCGCCTGGCCGGCGGCTTGCTGATGCTCCTGCCAGCGCTGCTGCCAGCCGGCCAGGCTCTCTTCGGCCGCCTCGAGCTCCTGCGCGGCGGCCTGCTCCTGGGCGCGCGCGGTCTCCAGCGCCGGCGTCAGCTCGGCGATCAGTTCGGAGGTCTGGGTGACCTGGGCTTTATCCAGGATCAGGTGCTGCTTGAGTTCGTTGAGCTGGTGCTCGGTCTCGGCGTATTCGGTCTGCTGGCGCTGGCGGATTTCGCGCTGATGTTCGATGGCCTGCTCAAGGCGGGCAATTTCACCAGCAACTTCATAGAGTTCTGCCTGGATCTTCGAGGCCGCCTCGCCCGCTTCATGCTGCTGCTGGCGCAGCGATTCGAGCTCTTTCTCGGCCGCGCGCTGATCGACCAGGACCGACTGCAGCTGGTTTTCGACCTGCTGCAGGTCCTTGTGCCGGGCCTCGGCCTGCAGCGAGGCCTCGCGCCAGCGCAGCGCCGTCAGCCGCGCCTCATCTTCGCGGTAGCGCGTTTTGAGCTTGCGGTAGCGTTCGGCCGCGCGCGCCTGGCGCTTGAGTTTTTCGAGTTGCTTGCCGACTTCTTCGCGCAGATCGGCCAGGCGCTCGAGGTTTTCGCGGGTGTGGCGGATGCGATTCTCGGTCTCGCGCCGGCGTTCCTTGTAGCGCGAGATGCCCGCGGCTTCTTCGAGAAAGGCGCGCAATTCCTCGGGCCGGGCCTCGACAATCTGCGAGATCATGCCCTGCTCGATGATGGCGTAGCTGCGCGGCCCCAAGCCGGTACCGAGAAACAGGTCGGTGATGTCTTTGCGGCGGCAGCGAGTGCCGTTGAGGAAATACGCCGACTGCCCGTCGCGGCTGACCTGGCGGCGGACCGAAATCTCGCTGTAGCTGGCGTATTCGCCGCCGGCGCGCCCGTCGCTGTTGTCGAACACCAGCTCCACGGTCGCCGCGGTCACCGGTTTGCGCGAACTGGAGCCGGAAAAGATGACGTCGCTCATCGATTCACCGCGCAGCTGACGGGCCGAGCTTTCGCCCATGACCCAGCGCACGGCATCGATGATGTTGGACTTGCCGCAGCCGTTGGGGCCGACGATGCCCATCAGGTTCGACGGGAACCGAACCGTGGTCGGCTCGACGAAGGATTTGAAGCCCGACAATTTGATCGCGGTCAGTCGCATTGACGCATCAGCCAGAGGTTTTTGTTCTAATACCGCGGGCCGGGCTTAGGCCCCGTCCACGATTCCATCATTCGACCAGGAGAACCCGCCGCGTGCCCAGTCAGCCCAGCAAGGAGCTTGAAGTCTTTCCCAATCCGCAGCCGGCGCGAGATTATACCATTCGCATTCGGATTCCCGAGTTTACCTGCCTGTGCCCGAAGACGGGGCAGCCCGATTTCGCCGAGCTTTTGCTGGAGTACGTTCCCGACCAGTTTTGCGTCGAACTCAAGGCCTTGAAGAACTACGTCTGGAGCTTCCGCGATGAGGGCGCCTTCCACGAAGCGGTCACCAACCGAATCTTGGGCGACCTGGTCGCAGCCGCCGCGCCGCGCTTTATGCGCCTGAGCGCCGACTTCAACGTGCGCGGCGGCATTTACACGGCCGTGGTCGTCGAGCATCGCGCCGATAACTGGCAGCCGCCCGCAGCCGTCAGCTTGCCCTGACAGCCCTGACGGCCCGGCGCACGCTCACTCGCCGACCTCTTCCAGCGGCAGCATGGGGGTGATCTCGGCGGCCTGATA
>JBMCIV010000066.1:0-7089 GCA_048616735.1 Wenzhouxiangella sp.
AGCACGACAAGCTGGTGGTGATGGGAGACTTCAACATCGCGCCGGACGACCGCGACGTCTATGACCCAGCCGCCTGGAACGAAAAAATCCTGTGCTCAACGCCGGAGCGCGAAGCGCTCCAGCGACTGCTCGATCTCGGCCTGCACGACAGCTTCCGGCTGTTCGACCAGCCCGAGGCGGTGTACTCGTGGTGGGACTACCGGGCGGCGATGTTCCGGCGCGGGCTGGGGCTGCGCATCGACCTGGTGCTGTGCTCGGATGCCCTCAAGCCCGCCTGCACCACCAGCTACGTCGACAAGGAGCCGCGCCGCCTGGAGCGGCCCTCGGATCACGCCCCGGCGGTGGCCGAATTCGATCTGGCTTGAGCGGGCCGCCGGACGGTTAGTTCAGCATCGCCTGGACGCCGCCTTCGAGATTGTAGACCTCGGCAAAACCCTGCTTGCGGTAGTGCTCGGCCACCGCCTGGCTGGACACGCCAACGTTGCACAAAAACACCAGCGGCAGGTTGGGATCGGCCTCCTTGAGTTCGGCCATCAGCCCGGCATCCAGCGGGCGGGCAAAATCCAGCGGATGCGACTTGCGATCGGCCTCGGAGCGGGTATCGACCACCAGCACGCGCTCACCGGCATTCATTTTCTGCTGCAGCTCGGCCGGGCTCATCTGGCGCACCGGCGGCGGCGCGCCAGGCAGGTCCAGCTTCAGGCCTTCGCCCTGCACGGTCTCGACCCAGTCGATCCTGGCGCCCCGGGCGCGCTGCGCCGAGGCCAGGTCCATCAGAAGGGTGATGCCGGCCGCCTCGGTGGCGATCTCGTGACCCTCGCGCGGGCCAATATTGAAGTTGGCGTCCCAGTCCGAGGCAATCGAAAAATGCAGGAACTGGCCCGGATAGCCGGCCAGGAACTCGCGGATCTTGGCCGCCGCCTTGTCGCTGATCTCGATTTCCGGGGGCGTTCGATCCGGCTTTTCCAGGCCAAGCATCTCGTGCAGCTCGCCGGCATTGAACATCTCGGTGATGATGTCGCAGCCGCCCAGCAGTTCGCCCTTGACGTAGAGCTGGGGGATGGTCGGCCAGTTGCCGTAGACCTTGATGCCCTCGCGGATGGCCTCGTCCTCGAGCACGTTGAACGCGGCGAAGTTGCCGCCCAGGAGGCTGTCGAGCATGCCGGCGGTCTTGGCCGAAAAGCCGCACTGCGGCATCTTCGGCGTGCCCTTCATGTACAGCACGACGTCGTGCGAGGCGATCTGCTGATCGATTCGTTCTTTCAGCGCAGGGTCGAGTCTTTCGTGGCTTACTGAGGTCATGGAAAATCAAATCCGGATTGAAGTGGTCCTGATTCAATATTGTCGGGCCTAGGGCACGCACAATCAAGCGCAACCCGAGCGCTGTGGTGGAGCCCGGCGGGGTTCTGCGATACTCTGCAGCCTTTACGGGCCAACAGCACACAGCGCATGTCCTCCATTAAAACTCCTTTCCGGACCGCGAGCCGGGTCGAAGACGTCCGTTACGAGATCCGCGGCGCGCTTGCCCGGCGCGCGCGTGAGCTCGAACAGCAAGGCCACGATATCCTGCATCTAAACATCGGCAACCCCGGCGCGTTCGGCCTGCGGACCCCGGAAACCATGCGTCGGGCCGTGGTCCGCAACCTCAAGTACAGCGAGGCCTACGGTCCCCAGACCGGGATTTTTCCGGCCCGCGAGGCGGTCGCCATGCAGTTCCAGGCGCGCGGCCTGACCGAGACCCGCTACGACCAGGTCATGATCGGCAACGGCGTGTCCGAGCTGGTCGACCTGGTCCTGCGCTCGCTGCTCGAGCCCGGCGAAGAAGTACTGGTGCCGGCCCCGGACTACCCGCTGTGGACGGCCGCGGTGGTCTTGAACGGCGGTCGCGCGCGCCACTATCCCTGCCCGTCAGAACACGGCTTTCTGCCCGATATCGATCGAATCCGGCAGCTGATCACGCCAAAAACCCGCGCGCTGGTGGTCATCAACCCCAACAACCCCACCGGCGCGGTGTATCCGGAGCCGGTGCTGCGCGAGCTGGCCGACCTGGCTGCCGAACACGATCTGATCCTGTTCAGCGACGAAATCTACGACTCGATCTGCTACGACGAGGCCCGCTTCGTGCCGATGGCGCCGCTGGCCGAGCAGACCCTGTGCGTGAGTTTCGGCGGCCTGTCCAAGGTTTACCGCGCCTGCGGCTGGCGGGTGGGCTGGGCGGTCTTTACCGGCGCGCTGGACCGCGCCGCCGACTACCGGCTGGCGGTGGAAAAGCTGGCCGCCCTGCGCCTGTCGGCCAACGTACCGGGCCAGTGGGCGGTGCAGACCGCGCTGGGCGGCTACCAGTCGATCGCCGACCTGGTTGCCCCCGGCGGGCGCCTGCACGACTCGCGCCAGGCGGTAATCGAGGCCTGCCGGCAAAGCCGCTTCCTCGATCTGGTCAAGCCGATGGGGGCGATGTACGCCTTTCCCTCGGTGCGAGCCGAGGTCATGCCCGACTTCGACGACCACCGCTTTGCCGCCGAACTGCTCGAACACAAGCACATCCTGATCGTACCGGGCTCGAGCTTCAACATATCCGATCGTCACCACTTTCGGATTACGCTGTTGCCCGAGGCTGAAGACTTGGCCGTTGCCTTCGGCCGCATCGAAGAACTGCTCGAAGAACTGGCCGCAACCCCCGAACGACTGCAGACCGCCCGAAGCGCATGACCCAGACCACCGCATCCACCAACCCGCTGCTGGCCGCGGGCCTGCCCCGCTTCGCCGACGTTGGGCCCGAGCACGCCCTTGCGGCCATCGAGCAGCGCCTGGCCGAGTACCGCGCCGTGATCGAGCGCATCGAAGCCGCGACCGAGGCGCCCGACTATGCCGGCGTGGTCGAGGCCGAAACCCTGGCCGACAATGCACTGGCGAGCGTCTGGTCGACCATTTCGCACCTGCACAGCGTGACCCAGACGCCCGAGTGGCGCGAAGTCTATCCGGACTGCCTGGAGCAGCTGACCCGCTTTCATACCGAGCGCAGCCTCAATCGCGCCCTGTTCGAGGCCTATCGATGCTTGCGCGAGCGCGATGACTTCGACCGCCAGCCGGCCGCGATGCGCGCCAGCATCGACCACGAGCTGACCAAGTTCCGCCTCGGCGGCGTCGACCTGCCGGCCGAGCAGCGCAGCCGCTTCGCCGAGATCAGCCTGCGCCTGTCGGCGCTGGGCAATCGCTTCGGCAACCATGTACTGGATGCCACCGAAGCCTGGAGCGAACATTTCACCGATCCCGGCCAGCTGGCCGGTCTGCCGGACAGCGAGCTCGAGCTGCTGGCGGGCATGGCCGCCCGTGCCGGTCAATCGGGCTGGCTGGCCAATCTCAGCTTTCCGGCCTACCGCGCCATCATCACCTACGCCGACGACCGCGACCTGCGCGAGCGCTTTCACCGCGCCCACGTCGGCCGCGCCGCCGACACCGGCCCGCAGGCCGGGCGTTTCGACAACACGCCGATCGTGGCCGAGATGCTCGCGCTGCGCCATGAGCAGGCGCGCCTGCTGGGCTTCGACTCCCACGCCGACATGCGCCTGGCGCAGCGCATGGCCGATACCCCCGAAGAGGTCGAGACCTTCCTGCTCGACCTGGCCCGGCGCGCGCGCGACCCGGGCCAGGCCCAGCTCGATGAGCTCGAGGCCTTTGCCGCCGAGCTGGGCGCCGAGCTGCCGCTGGCGCCCTGGGACCTGGCCTACTACAGCGAGAAGCTGCGCGAGCACGCGCTCGGCATCAATCAACAAAAACTCAAGCCTTGGTTTGAGCTGGAGAACGTCTTCGGCGGCCTGTTCACGGTCGCCCGCGAGCTGTTCGGCCTGAGCTTCACCCGCGACGACGCGGTCGAGACCTGGCACCCGGACGTTCGCTATTACCGCATCGGCGACAGCAACGGCGAGACCGTGGCCGGCCTGTTCCTGGACCTCTATGCCCGAGCCCGAAAGTCGGGCGGCGCCTGGATGGATGTGTGCCGCTCACGCATGGTGATCGGTGGCCAGACCCAGCTGCCGGTGGCCTATCTGACCTGCAATTTCGCCCCACCGGCCAAGGGTCAGCCCAGCCTGCTGACCCACGACGACGTGGTCACTCTGTTCCACGAGTTCGGCCACTGCCTGCACCATCTGCTGACCCGGGTCGACCTGCCCGGCGTCGGCGGCATCAGCGGGGTGGAATGGGACGCCGTGGAGCTGCCCAGCCAGCTGCTCGAGGGCTGGGCCTGGCACCAGACGGCGCTGGATCGCTATGCGCGCCACGTCGACAGCGACGAGCCCCTGCCGCCGGCCTGGATCAAGGCGCTGAAATCAGACCGTCAGTTCCACGGCGCCCTGGCCCTGCTGCGCCAGGTCGAGTTCGCGCTCACCGATTTGCGCCTGCACGCAGGCAGACCGCGCGATCCCGTGGCCGTGCACCGCGCGGTGCACGACGAGCTCGCGGTCGTCCCGATGATCGACGACAATCGATTTCTGATGAGTTTTTCGCACTTGTTCGACGGCGGCTACGCGGCCGGCTACTACAGCTACCTGTGGGCCGAGCGGCTGGCGCGCGATGCCTTCGACTGGTTCGGCGAGCAGGGCCTGTTCCGGCGCGAAGCCGGTGAGCACCTGGCGCGCGAGATCCTCTCGGTCGGAGCCAGTCGGCCCATGGCCGACTCCTGGCGGGCCTTCCGCGGGCGCGAGGCGCGCCTGGAACCGCTGCTCTACGCCTACGGCATCGCCGCCTGAGCCCAGGCGCGAGCGCTCAGGGCCGAACCTGGCCGCGGCCCAGCACGCGGTACTGGAAGGTGGTCAACTGCTCGACCCCGACCGGCCCGCGGGCGTGCAGGCGCCCGGTAGCAATTCCGATCTCGGCGCCGAAACCGAACTCGCCGCCGTCGGCGAACTGGGTCGAGGCATTGCGCACGGCAATCGCGCTGTCCAGGCCGGCCAGAAAAAGCTCGGCGACGGCGTCGTCGTCGCTGATGATGCCGTCGGTGTGGCCCGAGCCGTAGCGGGCGATGTGGGCCAGGGCCGCGTCCGGGCCGTCCACCGCCCGCAGCGCCAGCACGGCATCCAGATACTCGGTCTGCCAGTCACTTTCCCCGGCCGGATGCAGCCGGGCATCGAGCGCGCACAGGGTTTCATCGGCGCGCAGTTCACAGCCCAGCCCCGCCAGGCGATCGACCAGGGCCGGCAGCAGCTCCAGGCGCTGACGATCCAGCAGCAGGGTCTCCAGCGCCCCGCAGATGCCGGGCCGGCGCATCTTGGCGTTGGCCACGACCTCGACCGCCATCTCGGCATCGGCCGCGGAGTGGATATAGAGATGGTTGTTGCCGTCCAGGTGGGCCAGCACCGGCACCCGGGCATCGGCCTGGACCCGCGCCACCAGGCTCTTGCCGCCGCGCGGGACGACCATGTCCAGCCACTGGTGCGCGCCGAGCAGGGCGCCGACGGCGGCCCGGTCCTGGGTCGGCACCAGCTGGACGGCGGCGGCGGGCAGGCCGGCCTCGACCAGCCCTTCGACCAGGGCCGAATGAATGGCGCGGTTGCTGTGGACCGCTTCGGACCCGCCGCGCAGGATCACCGCGTTGCCCGACTTCAGACACAGCCCGGCGGCATCGGCGGTGACGTTGGGACGGCTTTCGTAGATCACCCCGATCACCCCGATCGGCACGGCCACGCGCTGAATGCGCAGCCCGTTGGGCCGGGTCCACTCGGCCAGCACCCGGCCGACCGGGTCGTCCAGACCGGCAATCGCTTCCAGCCCGGCCGCCACGCCCGCCAGGCGTTGCGGATCGAGCCGCAGGCGATCGAGCAGGGCCGCCGACAGGCCGTTTTCCCGGCCCGCGTCCAGGTCTTGCGCGTTGGCGGCCAGAAGGTCGTCACCGCGCGCGCGAATCGCGGCCGCCGCCACCTTCAGCGCCCGCGAGCGACGGCCGTCACCAGCTCTGCTCAAGGCGCGCGCCGCGCCGCGCGCGGCCTGGCCCAGTTCTGCGATCAGCGATGCGTGCGGGAAGGGGTCCGGATGGGTCATGTCGTGGCCGTCCTTGCTTGAAAAAGCACCAGGTCGTCGCGGTGCACCATGGGGCCGCGCCCGGCCTCGTTCAGCACCTCGGCGATACGCGCGCTGTCCAGCCCTGCGATGCGCGCGGCGTCGTCCGAATCATAGCCGCTCAGGCCCTGGCCGCAGGGGCCGTCGGGTCCCAGCAGACGAACCAGATCGCCGCGTCCGAACTGGCCACGCACCTCGCTCACGCCCACGGCCAGCAGGCTGGCGCCGTCGTGCACCGCGCGCAGCGCGCCGGCGTCGAGGACCAGTTCGCCCTGCGGATGCTGCAGGCCGCGCAGCCAGCGCTTGCGCGCGGCCGGCGGCCGGGTCGCGGCCTGGAAAAACGTCGACGGTCCGCCGCCCAGCAGATCGCCAATCGGGTCCTCGGTGCGGCCCGAGCTCAGCACCACGCTGACCCCGGCCTCGACCGCGATCCGCACCGCCGCCAGCTTGCTGGCCATGCCGCCGGTGCCGAGGCCGGCCTGGCCGATGCCGCCGGCCAGGGCTTCGATCTCGGCGGTGATCGCCGGCACCCGATCGATGCGGCGCGCGCCCGGGTCCGCGGCCGGATCGGCCGTGTACAGTCCGTCGACGTCGCTGAGCAGCAGCAAGCGCTCTGCGCCCAGTAGCTGGGCCACGCGCGCGGCCAGGCGATCGTTGTCGCCGAAGCGGATTTCCTCGGTGGCCACGGTATCGTTCTCGTTGACCACCGGCACGATGCCCCGGCCCAGCAGCATCTCCAGGGTCGAGCGCGCATTGAGATAGCGCGGGCGCTGCTCCAGATCGCCCAGGGTCAGCAGGACCTGGGCGGCGGTGCAGCCCTGCTCGGCCCACACCGCCGACCAGGCCCCGGCCAAATGAATCTGGCCGACGGCGGCCGCCGCCTGGGCCTCGGCCAGCGCACGCGGGCGCCGCGCAAGTCCCAGCGCGCTGCGGCCCAGGGCAATCGCGCCCGAGGAGACCAGCACGACCTCGCCGGCGCGCGCGCTCAGGCGCCGGCACAGCCGCGCCATCCAGTCGCGCCGCAGCCGCCCCTGA
>JBMCIV010000067.1:0-6909 GCA_048616735.1 Wenzhouxiangella sp.
TTACCTGAGCCTGTTTCTGCGCGCGGTGTTCGTCGAGAACATGGCGCTGGCCTTCTTTCTCGGCATGTGCACCTTTCTGGCGATCTCGAAGAAGGTCGAAACCGCGCTCGGGCTGGGCATCGCCGTGGTCGTGGTCCTGACCCTGACGGTGCCGGTCAACAATTTCATCCTGCACAATTTTCTCGACGAGGGTTCGCTGGCCTGGACCGGCATCGCCGCGCTCGAGCAGGTCGACTTACGTTTCCTCGGCCTGATGTGCTACATCGGCCTGATCGCCGCCATCGTCCAGATCCTGGAAATGTTTCTCGACCGCTACGTCCCGGCGCTGTACAACGCGCTGGGGATTTTTCTGCCCCTGATCACGGTCAACTGCGCCATTCTCGGCGCCAGCCTGTTCATGGTCGAGCGCAACTACCGGTTCGGCGAGTCGGTGGTGTTCGGCTTCGGCGCCGGGGCCGGCTGGGCGCTGGCGATCGTCCTGCTGGCCGCGATCCGCGAAAAACTCAAGTACAGCGACGTGCCGGAGGGCCTGCGTGGGCTTGGCATCGTGTTCATCATCACCGGCCTGATGTCGCTGGGGTTCATGTCGTTTGCGGGGGTACAGCTTTGATCTGGATCGAAATCATCGCCGGGGTGGTCATGTTCACCGGCGCCGTGCTGGTCATGGTGGCAATGATCCTGGTCGCGCGCTCGCGCCTGGTCAGCACCGGTGAGGTCCATATCGAAATCAACGGCGACCCCGACAAGGTGCTGACCACGTCCGCCGGCGGCAAACTTCTGGGGACGCTGGCCGAGCAGGGCATTTTCCTGTCCTCGGCCTGCGGCGGCGGCGGTACCTGCGGGCAGTGCGTGTGCAAGGTCATCGAGGGCGGCGGCGATGCCCTGCCGACCGAGCGCGAGAAGCTCTCGCGCGGCGAGATTCGTCAGGGCAAGCGGCTGTCGTGCCAGGTCGCGGTCAAGCGCGACATGAAAGTCGAGGTGCCCGAAGAGTTTTTCGGCGTCAAGAAGATCGAGTGCGAGGTCATCTCCAACGACAACGTGGCGACCTTCATCAAGGAACTGGTGCTGAAGCTCCCCGAAGGCCTGGATCTGAATTTCCGCGCCGGCGGCTTCATGCAGTTTGCCATCCCCAGCTTCAAGGCCCGCTTCGCCGACTTCCAGGTGCTGGCGGAATACCGCGAGGACTGGGACCGTTTCGACCTGTTCAAGCTCCAGCTCCAGAATCGCGAGGACGAGACCGTTCGGGCCTATTCCATGGCCAACTACCCGGAAGAAAAAGGCGTGCTGAAGTTCAATATCCGCATCGCCACCCCGCCGCCGCGCCAGGCCGATGCGCCGCCGGGCGTTGCCTCGACCTACCTGTTCAATCTCAAGCCCGGCGACAAGGTCGTCGTGTTCGGCCCGTTCGGGGAGTTCTTTGCCAAGGACACCGACGCCGAGATGGTGTTCATTGGCGGCGGCGCCGGCATGGCGCCGCTTCGGGCCCATATCTTCGACCAGCTCAACCGCCTGAAGACCGACCGCAAGATCACGTTCTGGTATGGCGCGCGTTCCCTGCGCGAGGCCTTCTACGTCGAAGAGTTCGACCAACTGGCCGCCGAGCATGCCAACTTCGAATGGCACCTGGCCCTGTCCGACCCGCTGCCCGAAGACAACTGGGAAGGCTACACCGGCTTTATCCACCAGGTGGCGCTGGACAATTACCTCCGCGATCACCCGGCGCCTGAAGACTGCGAATACTATCTGTGCGGGCCGCCGATGATGAACTCGGCCGTGCTGAAGATGCTCGATGACTTGGGCGTGGAGCCGGACAACATTCTGCTTGACGATTTTGGTGGCTGAAACCGCTCGAGCGATCGTCCGCGCCAGGCTTCTGTTGCTTTTGGCGCTGCTGCTGCTGGGCCTGGCCGGCTGCGCTCGAGCGCCCGAAGTCCCGTCCCTGGACGGGCAGACCATGGGGACCTACTGGATGGTTCGCCTGGCCGGCCTTCCGGACGGCTTGGCCCGCGACGAGCTTCGGGCACAGATCGAGACCGAGCTGGAACGGGTCAACGCCGAGATGAGCACCTACCGGCCCGACGCCTTGATCAGCCGCTTCAATCGCGCCGAGCCCGGCACCGCGTTCGACCTGCCGGCCGGTTTTGCCCGGGTGCTTGGCGAGGCCCTTTACTGGGCCGAGCAGACCGATGGCGCATTCGATCCCACCGCCGGACCGCTGGTCAACCTGTGGGGCTTTGGCCCCGACGACTCTAAACGCATCGTTCCGCCGCCCGAGCGCATCGAGCAGGCCAAAGCCAGCGTGGGCTGGCAGCGTTTGGCCTACGACGCCGACCGCGCCCGCCTGACCCAGCCCGGCGATGTCTACCTTGACCTGTCAGGCATTGCCAAAGGGTGGGGGGTGGACGTGCTCGCCGAGCACCTGATCGCGCTGGGAATCGAGGATTTCCTGGTCGATATCGGCGGCGAGTTACGCGTCAGCGGGACGCGGCCGGACGGGGAGGGCTGGAGGGTCGGCATCGAGCGGCCGGCCGCCGACCGGCGCGAAGCCGTCACCATCGTCGAGGTCAGCGATCTGGCTATCGCCACCAGCGGCAACTACCGCAACTTCTTCGAAGCCGAGGGTCGGCACTTTTCCCATCTGATCGACCCGCGCAGCGGCCGTCCGATCACCCATTCGACGGTTTCGGTGACGGTGGCAGCCGACACCGCCACCGCTGCCGATGCGCTGGCAACCGCGCTGAGCGTGATGGACCCTGACGAAGCCTGGCGGTTTGCCAGCGAGCGTGGACTGGCGGTATTCTGGCTTAGCGCGAACGAGCAGGCGCTCAGCGAGCGCATGACGCCGGCCTTCGAGCAATTGCTCAACACCGGAGAATCCTAGATGCTGACCACCCTTATCCTAAGCGCCGCCGTGATGCTGGCTTTGTTCGTGGCCATGATGGTCGGTGTCCTGATGGGCCGAGCGCCGATCAAGGGTTCGTGCGGCGGCCTCGGCGGAACCGGAGAATGTCCGTGCGGCCGCACCCCCGGCAGCTGCAGCACCGATGCGGCCGACGACGCGAGCGCGCCGGATCGGCGCGCACTCAGCGCTTCAGAATGAAGCGGTGGTTGATGATTTCGGCCAGGTCGGGCGGAAATTTTTTCGACTTGCGGTCCTTGAACGCCGCCTGGTAGAAGCCGTTGAGCGCGTGCAGGATGTCGCGCCGGCTGACGATGCCCAACAGTCGACCCTCGGCGGCGACGGGCAGGTGCCGGTAGCCATGGTTGACAAAAATCGAGGCCAGCGTGAATACATCCATCTCCGGCTCGATGCAGACCGGGTGTCGCTTCATCATCGTGTTGACCGTCTGCCGGGGCGCCGGCGAGCCGAAAAAAACCTCGTTGGAGAGATGTTCCAAGCAATCGCCTTCCGACAGGAAGCCGACCAGCAGGCGATGGCCGTCCGCGTCTTCTTCGACCACGGGCGCATTGGAGATCTTGTGCCGCCTGAGAAACCCGATGGCTTCATCCAGCGACATTTCGGGCCTCACCGTATGCACCTTGCGCGTCATGAAGTCCTGGGCCTGGGGGGCGCTTTTCTGATTCACTTTCTGAACACTCCCTGATAGCAACAACCGCACTGGCTCTGGCTCGGGAGTATAAACATACTGCTCCGGAGTTCGGAGATCGCTGACCGTTTTTTGTGCCGGGAACCTGAGGCTATACTGCGACCCATAACAAACAGACTCACAAGGAGCAGAGGGTGCACAACATTCGTCAGATTCTGGAAGAAAAAGGCGGCGAAATCTGGTCGGTCAGCCCCGACGATTTCGTGATCGAGGCGGTTCGTGAAATGGCGCGCTACCGCGTTGGCGCCATGCTGGTCATGCAGGACGGGGAAATGAAGGGCATGTTTTCTGAACGCGACTACGCGCGCAAGGTGATCCTGGCCGACAAGTCTTCGCGCGAAACCCGGGTCGAGGAGGTGATGACCGCGCCGCTGGTCACCATCGACCCGCGCGCCACGGCCGAAGAAGGCCTGGCGTTGATGACGAGCAAGCGCGTGCGCCATTTGCCGGTGGTCGAAAACGGTGCGCTGATAGGGCTGGTTTCGATCGGTGACCTGGTCAACGCCGTCATCGGTGACCAGAGGCTTCTCATAGAGCACCTGGAAAGCTACGTGCGCGGCTGATTCAGGATTGCTCGAAAGCCTGGCTTTGGGCCCGAAGCCGGTCGCTGGCGGAGTATCATTGCCGCCATGAATGAATCGAACCCGATCACGCTGGAAGATCTCAGGCGCACGCTCGCCGAGGCCGACCGTCCGCTCACGCGCCGGCGGCTGTCAACCATATACGGCCTCGACAAGGCCGCCTCCGACCGCCTGCTCAAGCCCTTGCTGGTTGACCTGGTCAACCGCGGCGAGGTCGTGCGCAACCGTCGCGCCGCCTACGGCCTGGCGCGCGAGATGGACCTGGTCGCCGGGCGGATCAGCGCCCACGCCGATGGCTTTGGTTTCGTCATCCCGGATGCCGGCGGCGACGATCTGTACCTGTCGCCGCGCCAGATGCGCCAGGTCTTCAACGGCGACCGCGTGCTCGCCGCCGTCACCGGCCAGGACCGTCGCGGGCGCAAGGAGGGCGGAATCGTCGAGGTGGTCGAACGCGCCCACGCCCAGGTCGTGGGCCGCCTGATGATCGAAAGCGGAGTGGCCACCGTCGTGCCCGACGATCCGCGCCTGACCCAGGACATCCTGATTCCGCTGGAGCGGGTTGGCGATGCCCGTCCGGGGCAGATCGTGGTCGCGCGCATCGAGCGCCCGCCCAGCCTCCAGCGCGGCCCGGTCGGAGAACTCATCGCCGTGCTCGGGCAGGCCGACGAGCCGGGTATTGCGACCGATATGGCGGTCTTCTCCTACCAGTTGCCGGCCGAATTTCCCGACCAGGTCATCGCCGACGCTCAGGCGTTCGGGGCGGAAATCGATTCGACCATCGCCGATCAGCGCATCGACTTAAGAGAACTGCCCCTGGTCACGATTGACGGCGCCGATGCCCGCGATTTCGACGACGCCGTTTACGCCGCGCCGCGCGGCGACGGCTACCGCCTGATCGTGGCCATCGCCGATGTGGCCGAATACGTCAAGCCCGACAGTCCGCTCGACAGCGAAGCCTGTCAGCGCGGAACCTCGGTCTATTTTCCCGATCGCGTGATCCCCATGCTGCCCGAGGCGCTGTCGAACGGGCTGTGCTCGCTCAACCCGGACGTCGACCGCCTGTGCCTGGTCTGTGACATGAAGCTCGACGACCGCGGCAAGGTGGTCGGCAGCCGCTTCTACGAGGCGGTGCTGCGCTCGCATGCGCGCATGACCTACGACCAGGTCGAGCGCATCGTCAACGGCGGCGACGCCGATCTGCGCGAGCGATTTGCCCACGTGCTCGAACCGCTGGAGCACCTGTATGCGGTCTACCGCGGCCTGGCGCGCCGACGCCATCGCCGCGGTGCGCTGGATTTCGACTCGCAGGCGGTCTACTTCCAGTTCGACGCCGATGGGCGCGTGGCCGATATTCGCCTGAGTACCCGCCACGATGCCCACCGGCTGATCGAGGAGTGCATGATTGCCGCCAACGTCGAGGCGGCGCGCTTTGTTGGCGATCAGTTGCCGATGCTCTATCGGGTCCACGAGCCGCCGCAGTCGGACAAGCTCGAAGCGCTGGAGGAATTTCTCCGGGCCCAGGGCTTGAGCGTGCGCTGGAAAGACGAGCCCGAACCGGCCCAGTTTGCCGCCATCCAGAACCAGGTTGCCGACTCGCCGCTGCGCCCGCTGGTCAACGCCGTCCTGCTCAGATCGCTGTCGCTGGCGGTCTACCAGCCCGACAACCGGGGCCACTTCGGTCTCGCCTTGGCCAGCTACGCGCATTTCACTTCACCGATCCGGCGCTACCCCGATCTGCTGCTGCATCGGGCGATCAAGCACCTGGTGCGCAAGCGTGATCGCAGTCGCTTTGCCTACAGTTCGGAGCGGATGGCGGAGCTGGGTCGCCACTGTTCGTGGACCGAGCGCCGCGCTGAAGAAGCCGCGCGCGACGTCGACGAGCGGCTCAAGGCCCAGTTCATGCAGCGCCATATCGGCGATGCGTTCGACGGCATTGTCACCGGCGTGACCAGTTTCGGCCTGTTCGTCGAATTGCCCGACTACGGGGTCAGCGGCCTGGTTCACGTCACCGCCTTGCCCAACGACTACTACCACTTCGATCCGGTCAACCACAGCCTGACCGGCAAGCGCCGCGGCATTCGCCTGCGCCTGGCCGATCGCGTTCGCGTCGAGCTGGCCGCCGTCAACGTCGAAGAGCGCAAGATCGACCTGCGCCTGATCGAGGATTCCCCCGCGGCGTGAAGCGCGAGCTGAGCATGGGAGTGCACGCCGTTTCGGGCCTGCTTGAAGCCGCGCCCGAACGCATCGTGCGGGTTTGGCTGAATCCGTCGTCGGAGCGGCTGATCCGGCTGGGCCAGGCGCTGACCGCTGCCGGCATCGCCCTGGAGAGCTGCGACAACCGGGCGCTGGACCGACGCTCGGGCGGCGTTCGTCACCAGGGCGTCGTGGCCGAATTCCGGCCGCGAGAGCCGCTGGACGAAAGCGGCCTGCTTGAGCTGCTCGATCAAGCCGAACGGCCGCTGCTGCTGGTGCTCGACGGCGTCAGTGACCCGCACAATCTCGGCGCCTGCATCCGTTCTGCCGCCGCCGCCGGCGCCAGCGCGGTGGTGGTTCCGAAAAATCGCGCTGCCGGTCTGACGCCCGTGACCCGTCGCGCCGCGGCCGGTGCGGCCGAGCGGATCGCGCTGGCGGTGGTGACCAATCTGGCGCGCACCCTGCGCATGATGGGCGATAAAGGACTGTGGCGGGTCGGCCTGGCGGGTGCGGCGGAGACGAGCTTG
>JBMCIV010000068.1:0-6830 GCA_048616735.1 Wenzhouxiangella sp.
CATCAGCCGCCCAAGCGTGCGCACGAAAACGCCGGCTGCGGCCGTGGGCAAGGTCAGCAGTGCCATGACCAGTACGAGGCCGACCGCGCGCAACAACACGACCACTACCAGGGCGATGGCCACCAGCACGGCAAGCTCGATGGCCAGGGTGGGCAAGCCTCGCGTCGTGGCGAACTCTTCGTCGAACAGGGTGGCCACAATGGGCTGCCACAGCAGCGTCAGCAAGATCAGCACGACGCCCGTCATGGCCGCCATGAGCAGGGCCTCTTCGACGGTCACCATCAGCAGGTTGCCGAGCAGGTAGGCCATGAGGTCGGCCTGGTACCCCGGAGTGTGGGCGATGGCGATCAGGCCAACCGCCATGCCGATTGCCCAGATTGCGCCAATCAGCATGTCCTCGCGCTCGCTGCCGCTGTGCGCGACAAGTCCGATCAAAAGGGCGGCCAGTACCGCTGCGATGGTGGCGCCGGCGATTGGATCGTAGCCGGCCCATTGCGCCACACCCATTCCGCCGAGCGAGGCGTGGGCAATGCCGCCGGCCAGAAAGGTGAGCCGTCGCGTAACGACGATCGTGCCAACCACGCCGCCTGAAATTGAGGCGATCAGCGCGGCGAACGCGACGATGCGAAGAAAGTCGTTGTCAAGCACAGCCGTCGCGAAGCTCAAGATGCACCGCTTCGTCGATGATCGACCAGGCTGGCCGGTGTGCCGTAGAGTTGCGCCAAGGCGCCGTCACCCAGTGGAACCGCCCCATGCCACTCCAGCTTTTTGTTGAGGCAGGCGACTCGGTCGACGTGACGGGAGACCAGGCCGACGTCGTGCGAAACCATTACGATCGCCATCTGATCGCGCAAGTTAGCCAATAGATCAAAGAAGTTCGTTTCCGCGTCGGTGTCGACATGCGCGGTCGGTTCGTCGAGGAGCAGCAGTTCGGGTTCGGCCGCCAGCGCCCTGGCGATCAGGACGCGCTGAAGCTGGCCACCGGAGAGCGTACTGATTGGGCGCTTGACGAGATCGACGATACCGACCCGTTCCAGCGCCTGCCCGACAGCGGACTTGTGCGCCGGGCCCATGGGCCGCCACCAGTTCCGTGCGTCCAGCCTGCCCTGGAGCACAACCTTTTCCACGGCCAACGGAAAGTCGCGCGGGAATGTCGCAAACTGCGGCACGTAGCCGACGCGGGCGCGGGCCTGCGTCGGGGACTGACCCAGGATGCGGATGCGGCCGCTTGCGGGTGTCAGCAAACCCAGCGCCAGCTTGACCAGCGTGGTCTTGCCGCCCCCGTTCGGACCGAGCAGCGCCCAGAACTCGCCGGCTTCGACTCGCAGCGAGACCTTCTCGAGTACTGGCAGCACGCCATATCTGAAATCGACGTCGGAAAATTCGATGGCTGCTTGTTTGCTCACTCAAGCACCCGCAGCAGCGCCTCGGCGAGATCACGGATGTTTTCAAGCGCGTCCTCGGCCAGTGGCGCGATGGTGATGACTTCACCGTCGATGGCCCGCGCTACGGCCCGTGCGGCTGACTGGCCAAACTCCTGCTGCACGAAAATCACGCGGATATCGGCGGCGCGCGCAGCTTCGATGATCCGCGTCAGGCTGGCCGGGCCTGGTTGTTGGCCATGAATTTCGATGGCGATCTGCTCCAGGCCGTAGTCTCGGGCAAAGTAGCCGAGCGCGGGATGGTAAATCATGAAGCGGGGCTCGCTAAGTTGAGCAAAACGCGCCGTCAGATCCGCATCGAGTGCTCGGAGGTCGGCCGCAAAGTCGGCATGGCCGGCCTGGAACGCCGCTGCTTGCTCTGGAAAAAGTTCGATCAGCGCGTCGCGGATGGTCTCTGCCTGTTGCTCGACCAGCCGCGGGCTCAGCCAGATATGCGGGTCGCGTCGACCCTCGCCGGCACCCATCGGGATCAGATCGATCCCGGCGCGCGTATCAATCACCTGCAGGTGATCAAAATTAGACTCGATCCGCGGCGCCCAGGCCTCTTCGAAAGGAACACCGATCCGGAACCAGGCGGCCGCTTCGGCTAGGGCTAGCATCTGTCGTCCCGTTGGTTCATGAGTGGCCGGGCTGGCCCCGGCTGGCACCATGATCTCGACCTGCAGCAGATCTCCGGCGATGCGTTCGATAAAGGATTTCTGGGGCGGGATGCTGACAAACACCGTGGGAGCCGGCAGCGCATCGGTGCTCGTGAGGGTGAGGGTGAGCACTAGCGTCCCGACAAGCATCGCCCGTTGCAGCACAACCGAGGCGAGCATAGGCCAGCGAATTCTCGGGTTTTGAAGGATGAATTCCACTTTAGCGAGGATTTTACTACATCGCCAGCTTATAAATGATATATTATAACGTATCACATATGGGAGCAGGAAGATGTGCGATCAAAGTGCGCGCCGCGGCTTCTTGAGAAAACGCTTGACGTTGCGCCGATCCACCGGGTTTGCTTTGGTGGCTGCGGCGACGGTCTGCTCCGGTGCCCTCTGGGCTCAATTGCCGCCAGGGCAGGGCGAGACGACTGATGATGAATCGACCACAACTCAGCTGCCCCATGCTGAGATTCTCGACCGGATTCGGGTGGTGAACGTCACCGCCGGCGTGCCCGCCCCAGGCGATGCCTTTCGCCAGGCGGCCGCTATCGATGTGCTGGCTGGTGCGGAGAAAGACCGTCGCGAAGGCGCCAGTCTGGGTCAGTCGCTGGAGCATTTGCCGGGCGTGCGTACCCTGGAAACCGGAAATAATGTCGGCGTGCCCGTCATTCGAGGATTGACCGGCAACCGGATCCGACTACTGTCCAACGGCATTGCTGTGGACAGTCAGCAATACGGTATTCGTCACCAGCCCAACATCGACCCCTTTCTTTCCGAGCGCATTGAAGTGGTCCGTGGCGCGTCATCCATCCTGTATGGTTCCGATGCCTTGGGCGGAAGCATCGACGTGCGCGCGCTACCGCTTGATTTTTCCGAGCGGAGCCGTGAAAACAGCGGTGCTGCCAAGCTTGCATGGTTTGAGAACAACAGCCAGGCCGATCTAGGTTTCAGGTTTGGCTCAAGGGGCGAGAGTCTGAGTTTTTCCGGTGGGCTGGTCTATCGGGATGGCGGCGACATCAGCACGCCGCGCGAGCCGAACGCCTTTGAGAGCGGCAACAGAGATGATCCGGCGTTTACCGGCGATCTGGATTTCACCGATTACGAACAACTCAATACCCAGCTGGGTGCTGCCTGGCGTACGAGTCTGGGCGATTACAGCCTGCGCTACAGCGGCTGGCGCAACGAGCAGAACCTGCTGCTGCCGCCCGCCCCCCGCAACCGGGATCCGCAGGGTATCGGCGTCGACTTAGCCAACGACGAATGGCAGCTTGGCGCGGGTCTTCGGATGAGCGAGCGCTGGGAGCTGCATCCTTCGTTGACCTGGCAGAACAACCTGCGCCGCGCCAATCAAGGCGGTCGGCCACGCTCCGAGTTATTCGATGGCGACATCGAACTCGAGTTCGACCAGTACACGGCGCGCCTGGAAGCAAGGCACGAAAAATTCGGGCTGTTCGATCGCGGCACCTTGGGGTTCGAGGCCCGGCTAAAAACCCAGGATTCGCGCGGACGCACCTTGCTCTCGCCCGGGGGTGAAGTGGACGCGTTAGGACTCTTTGCTTTCGAGGAGCGCCGGTTTGGTGCCGTGCTGCTGCAGGCGGGTCTTCGCCACGACTGGCTCGAGGTGACGGGTGATGAAGCACGCAGTGCGGCCGAGACCTCCTTTACAGGTCGCTCGACAAACGATTATTCGGTCACCACCGGTTCGCTGGGCGGCGTGCTCGACCTGAGCGACCACTTGGTGCTAGCGGCTAACGTCGGGCGAGGTTTCCGCGCACCGACGCTTTTCGAGTTATTTGCTCGGGGCGTCCACGGCGGCGTAGCCGCTGTCCAACTTGGCAACCCTGACTTGCAGGCAGAAAAGTCGCTCAACACAGACCTTGCGCTTCGCTGGCGCTCTTCTCGTCTCGTGGCCAGTGCAACAGTTTTTCGCAACCGGATTGATGACTACGTGTTCCTCACCGATACCGGGCAGCAAGCCCCAAACGGTCTGCCGGTCTTTTTCCATGAGCAGGACGACTCCGTTTTGAAGGGCATAGAACTATCTGCCTATATGCTGCTGAAAGACAATCTCGACCTGTCGCTGGCCTTTGATTCGCTCGATACCGAGAATCGCGCCACTGGGCAGGAGTTGCCGCTGCAGCCGGCCGATCAGTTCCGCGCCGAACTTGGCTGGTATCCTGGCCCAATTGGGCCAATCAGTAACCCGGCCTTCCGCCTGACCGTCCGCCATACCTGGGGGCGCGATGCGGTTTCTGGAGAGCCTTTCGTCCAGTTCAACAACAATCCGGTCTTTGGTTCAGCAGATACCGACAGCTATACCGTTGCTGACCTGTCTTTTGGTTTCGACGTCCGTTCCTGGACAGACAGTCCGCTATCGATGATGATCGATATCCGCAACCTGACCGATACCGGCTACCGCGATTTCTTGTACACCTACAAGGCCTATGCGCTCAATCCCGGGCGCGATGTTCGATTGACACTGAGACTGCCGTTTCATGCCGATTGACTTGCTAATGGCGGTTGCTTGGCCGCACAAAGAACCTTTTGTTAAAAAATACTCAGCCCTGACAGCAGCTTAAGCGGTAGGGCAGTTTACGTCGGCAGCGAAAGTCGGTCACCAGGCGGTTGAGCGCCTCCTGCTCGATCAAAAACGCGTCGTGGCCGTGCGGGGCGTCGAGTGTGGCCAGCTCGGCGTCGGGCATTTCGGCAGCAATGGCTTCCAGCTCGGCCGGCGGGTAGAGCAGGTCGGTGGTGATGCCCACCAGCAGGGTCGGGACTTCGGTCGCGCGCAGCGCGGAGACGGTATCGCCGCGGCCTGGGCCGACATCGTGGTGGTCCATGGCCTCGGCCAGGCGCAGGTAGGCGTTGCGGTCGAAGCGCTCGGTCAGCGCGCGGCCGTGATGGTCCAGCCAGCCGCCGGTCGGATCTTCGGGATCGGAAGCATCGAAGCGCGGGTTGAGATTGTCCCAGTGGCGGTAGCTGATCATGGCGACCATGCGCGCCAGATCCAGCGAGTCATCGAGCTCGAGCGCGCGCCGCTGGATATGGTTGAACGCTCGCGCCCAGGCTGTCTGCCGGGCCGGCGCGGCGATAACCGCGGCGGCATCGACCCGCTCCGGGTGGCTTACCGCCCACTCCAGCGCCTGCATCCCGCCCAGCGAGCCGCCGATGACCAGGCGCAGGGTCTTGACGCCGAGATGATCGAGCAGCAGCCGCTGGACGTCGACCATGGCCCTCACCGTGACCGCAGGAAAGGCCGCGTGACTGCCGTCCAGCGGCGGGCCGCTGGTCAGCCCGCAGCCGCCGAGCACGTCGGCGCAGACGATGAACTCGCGTTCCGGATCCAGCGCCTTGCCCGGCCCCAAAAGGCCGGGCCACCACTGATCGACGTCGGCGTTGCCGGTCAGCGCCGGACAGACCAGCACGGCGTTGTTGCCGGCCCGGTTGAGCCGGCCCCAGGTGCGATAACCGACCTGCAGGCGCTTCAGCTGCAGCCCGCCGTCCAGCGGCGGCGGCCGCTCGAACTTCAGGACCTGGCGCTCATGGACATCGCCGCGGTTCATGCCGCGACTTCCAGGCCGGCCTTTTCCAGCGCCTGGGTGAAGTCGGCGATGATGTCGTCGATGTGCTCGATGCCGACCGAGACCCGGATCTGCTCGGGCTTGATGCCGGCATCGGCTCGCTCGGTCTCGCTCAACTGCTGGTGGGTGGTGCTGGCCGGGTGGATCACCAGCGTCTTGGCGTCCCCCACGTTGGCCAGGTGGCTGGCCAGCTCGACCGAGTTGATGAAGGTCTTGCCGGCCGCCTCGCCGCCGCGGATGCCGAAGGTCAGCACCGGGCCGAAGCCGTGCTGGAGGTATTTCTTCGCCCGCTCATGCCAGCGATGATTCTCCAGCCCCGGGTACTCGACCCAGGCCACGGCGGGCTGATCATCCAGCCAGCGCGCCAGGGCCAGGGCATTGTCGAGGTGACGCTGCACCCTGAGCGACAGGGTCTCCAGTCCCTGCAGAAACAAAAAGGCGTTGAACGGGCTCAGCGCCGGACCCAGGTCGCGCAATCCCTCGACCCGCGCCCGGATGGCAAACGCGATGTTGCCAAACTGGCTGCCGGCGCCGAAGACTTCCCAGAAGTTCAGCCCGTGATAGCCGGGGGCGGGGTCGGTGAACAGCGGAAAGCGGCCGTTGCCCCAGTCGAAGGTGCCGGCATCGACGATCACTCCGCCCACCGAGGTGCCGTGTCCGCCGATCCACTTGGTGGCCGACTCGACGACGATATCGGCGCCGTGGTCGATGGGGCGGACCAGGTAGCCGGCTGCACCGAAGGTGTTGTCGACGATCAGCGGCAGGCCGTGCTTTTTGGCCAGCTCCGACAGGCCTTCGAAGTCCGGAATGTGCGAGCCGGGGTTGCCGATGGCCTCGACGTAGATGCCGCGGGTCTGGTCGTCGATCTTTTCTTCGAACGCGGCCAGATCGTCGCCCTGGACCAGGCGCACCTCGATGCCCATGCGCGGCAGGGAAACCTTGAACTGGTTGTAGGTGCCGCCGTAGAGCGAGGCGCTGGCAACAATGTTGTCACCGGCCTGGGCGATGGTGGTGATGGTGATCAGCTGGGCCGACTGGCCGGAGCCCGTGCCGACCGCGGCCACGCCGCCTTCGAGCGCGGCGACGCGCTTTTCGAACACGTCCACGGTCGGGTTCATGATCCGGGAGTAGATGTTGCCGAACTCCTGCAGCCCGAACAGGCG
>JBMCIV010000069.1:0-6787 GCA_048616735.1 Wenzhouxiangella sp.
TCCATGCCGGCGGCGGCCAGGCGCGCGTCGTCGCCCAGCTCCAGCCCCAGCCGGCCCTCCAGCTGGCGCGCGATTTCCGGCGCTTCCGGTTCCTCGTCGCTTTCGCCGCGCACGCGCACGTCATCTGAGGTGGTGACGCGCTCGGCCGTCCCCGGCGGTACACCGGCGCGCAGGCGGTCGATGTGAATGTCACCATCGATGCGGGTGCGGCCGTCGCCAGAGCGCTGCAGGCGGATATCCGGGCTGGCTCGCAGGCGCAGCCAGTCGACATCGGCAAAGACAAAGTTGTCGCCGCTCAGGGTCGAGTCCAGCTGCCACTGGCCCTCGACCAGATCCAGGTCGCCGCTGACCGTGGCGACGCCGTCTCCGCTGCGCAGCGTCCCACTGAGATCGGCGCTGGTTTCGGTCGCCTCGAGGCGCAGCCCGATGTCTTCGATGCGCAGCCCCAGCGGCGCATTGACGACCAGTCCTTCGCTGAGCTCGAGATGGCCGTCCAGGCTGGGCCCGAGCAAGGCGCCGGACAGCCGGATACGGCCATCCAGGCGCCCGCCCACCTGATCGAGATCGGTCACCAGGCGATTGAATACCCCGATGTCGGGCAGGCTCAGCCGTGCTTCGGCATCCACGGTGGCCGAGGACAGATCATTGAGATCAACCAGCTGGGCCTGGCCGTTGAAGCGACTGTCGCCTTCCAGCGCGGCCTCCAGCGAAACCCTCAGGAATTCCGGCTCCGGGTCCAGGTTGAGGCGAACGCTGTCGATATCCAGCAGGCTGGTGTCGGTGCCCATGGGCTGAATCACGCCCTCGCCCAGACGCAGCTCGCCGGCCAGGCGATCGAGGCCCTCGGTGCTGCTCCAGCCGGCCTGCAGCTCACCCGACAGCGGCGTGGTGAGATTGAACACCGGGTCCAGCGGCACCAGCAGCAGGTCCATCGGGACCTGCTCGATTCCGATCGCCACGCGACCGCGTTCGGCGAGCTCGAGCGAGCGCAGACAGATGCGGCCCTCACCCTCGGCGGCTTCGATCAGGCAGCCGCGATCGGCGCGCACGCTGCCGGCGGCAACGTTGAGCGCCATGGCTTCGGCCAGCGTCCAGTCACCGGCGATGGTATTGCCCAGAGACAGGTCGTCGAGGCTGCCGGCCCAGGCGCTGACCTCGGACAGCGTGCAACTGTTCAGGCGCCCGCTCAAGCCCAGATCCAGGCTGCCGCGCTCGCCGATCAGGTTCAGCTCGGCTTCGTGCCCTTGGCAGTCGCCGTCCAGGTTCAGTTCCAGCTGCTCGATCCGCTCCCAGGGGTTCAGGTCGAGCTCGCTTAACTGCAGGTTCAGCTGCGCGGCAGGTCGATCACCAAGCCAGCTCAGATCGGTCTTAAACTCGGCGCTTTCCAGGGCAATGTCCCCCCAGCCCGCCTCGCTCAGCGTGCCGGTCATTCGGCCGGTGCCGGACGAGACGTCGAACTGCCCGTCCAGCGCCAGGCCTCCCGACAGTTCCGGCATCAACTGGCGCAAAGCGGTGGCGTCCAGGACCAGCTGCCAGTCGCGGCCATCGTCGCTGGTCAGCTGAAGTGAGTTGTCGCCCAAGCGCAGGCGCAAGTCCCCGGCCTGGGGCGTGTCCTCGCGCAGGCTGATCTGACCCTGGCCGGACAGCGGCTGGTTGCGCAGTTCGCCGTCGAGGCGGCGCAGGTTAAGGGCGATGCTGTCCAGCGACTGCCCCTGCAGTCCCAGATCGGCGTCGATCCGGCCGGGCCAGGCGCGGGCGAAACGGCCGCTATCGAGTCCACGCAGCGCAATGTCGAGGTTCCCGCCCAGGCTGGGCTCAAACTGCACCCGGCCACTGGTTTCTATCAGCCCGGCCGATCCGGCATCGGCAACCAGGCGCTCGATATCGGCCGCGCCCTTGTCGCCGCGCGCGCTGGCCTCCACCTGCAGCTCGGGCTGGTCGAGCAGCTGGAGGATGGCGTCGAGTTCCATTTGCCAGTCGCTGAGCCGACCGCTCAGCCGCAGCGTGCCCGAGCGACTCTGGAACAGCCGATCTTCGGCCGCGGCCAGCGGCGGCCAGTCCAGTTCGCTCCACTGCAGGTCTGCCGCCAGGGCATCGCTTTCGGGCGACCAGTGGCCGCTGCCTTGCAGGGCCAGGCTGGTGGGGGGCGCGGCAAACTGCAGGTCTTCGAGCGTGATTCGGTCAGGGCTGGCGTCGAGGTCAAAGCCGCCGGACAGCCGCGCCGCGTCCGGCCACTCGGGGCTCAAGGGGCTCAGATCCAGGGCTTCGGCGTCCATCCGCAGGCGCGCGCGCGGGCCGGCGGAAAGATCGACGCTGCCGGTGAGCGCGACCTGACCGTCGAAGGCTTCGATCCGGCCGGCGCGCAGCTCGATTTGCTCCGCATCGCCGGCCAGCTCGAACCGCCAGCGATTGTCCGGCAGGTCTTGGCCGACGGCGCGACCGTCGACGTCCAGGCGCCAGTCCTGCGGACCACCCTGGGCGTCGAGTTCAAAATCTTCGACGGCCAGGTCCAGATCCGGCCAGTCCCCCAGGCGCCCGGCCAGGGCAAGCTCGGCGTCGATCTGGTTCAGCGGCTCGCGTACCACGAGCCGGCCGTCGAGGTCGGCCGGCCCACTGGCTTCCAGGTCGACGGTCAGTTCGGACAGGTCACCCTCGACCACGGCGTTCAGGGCCTGGGCCGGTCCGTCGGGGATCGAGTAGTCGGCATCAAGCTCCAGGCGCCCGGCGAAGGGCTCCGACAGCCCCCAGTCGCCGCTCAGGCTGGCCGCCAGTTCGGGCAGTTCGACCTCCAGGGTCTCGATCTCGAGCCGCTCGCCGGCGCGGGCGACGAGGTGGACGCGCTCGATCACGACCGGCGCATCGGCTGCCGCCGGGTGAACGCGGAAATCGCTCAGCGTCAACTCGCGCACCCGGACATCGATCGGGCTGGTCAGGTCCGGAAGCACCAGCGGTGGTTCGTCATCCGGTTTTTCTTCGTCGCTGGCTGCAAGGTGAACCTCACCGCCGGAGGCCCGCAGCCAGTGCACGTCAACCCGCGGCGAGGGCGGCAGGTGGACGCGCACGGCCAGCTCCAGGCGATCGAGGTTGGCCTGCACGCCGGCCTCGTCGATCTGCAGGCCGCGCAGCACGATGCCGCCGCGCAGGTCGCCCGCCATGTCGTCCCAGGCCAGCGAGGGCGCGACGCCGCCGGCGCGCTCGAGCAGCCAGCGCGCCCCGGACTCGGTGGAGGTCAGCCACAACCAGCCCGCGGCCGCCGCGCACAGCAGCAGCACGACGGCGGCAAGCGTGATGATCAGAAACTTTTTCATCGCAGTCGCGTGCCGATGGTGAAGTGCACCCGCCACGGCTGGTCGACGTCGTCCAGGGCCTGGGCGATATCGAGCTGGATCGGTCCGATCAGGGTGTACCAGCGAAAGCCCGCGCCGACGCCGCGCTTGAGTTTGCGCGTGTCCCAGTCGTTGAAGGCATTGCCGATATCGTAAAAAGCGGCCAGCGACCAGTTCTCGCCGACGCGGTACTCGTACTCCACCGAGGCGGTGACGATGTGATTGGCGCCGTTGCGGTTGGTGCTGAGGCTTTCAAAGCCGTAGCCGCGCACGCTGCGGTCGCCGCCGGTCTTGAAGCGGTAGCGCTCCGGCAGCTCGGTGATCGACAGGTCCAGCGTGCGCTCGTCCAGCGCCAGGTTCAAGGTGCTGGTGTCGGCCTCGGTATAGCCAAGCTCTCCGGCAACCAGCACCTTGTGGCGCTCGCCGAACAGCACATGCCAGCGCCCGTACAGATAGGCCTGGGCAAAGCTGACGTCCGAGCCGGCCGACTCGTGCGCGCCGAGCAGGCGCGCCTCGACAATATGGCCCTGGGTCGTAAAGCCGGTCCCGGAGATGTTGGGCAGGCGCCAGGTCGCGCCCAGCGCGACGGTATTGGTTTCGGTCTTGAGAAACGGGGCCAGCTCCGGGTTGGCGGCCAGCAGGGCCTCGTTTTCTTCGCTCAGGCTCGATTCGCGGAAAGCGTCGAAGGATTCGTTGAGCACGGCGACGAACAGCCGCTCCTCGATGGTCTGGAAACGCTGGCGCCAGAACAGGCGTTCCTGCAGCCGCCCCAGCCGCAGTTCGACCTGCTCGCGGCGGCCGTCGAAGGAATCAAACACGGCCTCTTGCCGGTTTTCGTCTCTGAAGCGGAAATCATCCTTTTGGCTGCGCAGCACCCCGCCGGCGGTGAGGAAATCGCCGGGGCGGTCGCCGCGCGGATGGAGGTACTCACTGCGCAGCACGTACTCCCCGTCGGCCTGCTGAAAGCCGACGCCGGAGTCCAGGCGGTTGCCGCGCGAGGACAGGTAGTGCCGGATCCAGCCCAGCTGAACGCGGGCGCCGGTGTCGGTGCCGAATCCCAGCGTGGCGCGATAGGAATCGCGCGGACGCGGGTCGAGCCGATAGTGCAGGTTGACCCGACCGGTCTCGGGCGCGCGCTCCTCTTCGACCACGATGCGCTCGAACAGCCCCGCCCGGGCCAGGATTTCGCGCTGTTGATCGACCCGCTGGCGGGTGTAGGCCTCGCCAGGCTCGATGATGGTCAGGCGATCGAGCAGGCTGTCGCTGAACGGCGTCGGCTCGGTGGTGTAACCGGAGAAACGGTAACGCTGGCCGGTTGCGAAATGCAGGTCGATCGCGGCCTGGTTGCGGTCGGGGTCGACCAGTACATCGCGGCGCTCGAAGCGATGGTCGAAAAAGCCGTGTCCGTCGGCGATTTCGGTCAGTGCCTGCCAGCCCGCCTCCCAGGTCGGATGATGCAGCACCCGGCCCTCGCTCAGCGGCCAACTGTCAAGCCATGCTTCCACTTCAGGGTGATCGGCGCCGGGGCCGGTGACCTCCAGGTCGGCCTGGCCAATCGTGACCGGCTCGCCGGGCTGGATCTCGATGCGCGCCCGCCACGGATCGCCGTTGCCTTCCGGCTCGATCAGCCGCACCTCGATGCTGGGCTGGTAGTAGCCGAATGGCCGCAGCGCCTGGCGGATTTCTGCGCGTGCATCGGCGCTCATCTGGCGCAGCCGCCAGACCGAGACCTCCTCGAGGTTTTGCGCCTGGACCAGCGCAAGATGGGCGCGAACGTTGCTCAGCAAAGCTCCGTCGACTCCCTCGATCTCGGTGACGACCGGCCGGGCGGCGATGGCCAGGCTGAAGGCCGACAGCAACAGCAGAAGAGATAAACGAGGGAGCAAGGGCGGTCACGCAGCGAATGACTGTCTCTGCATCCTACCGCGAGGCCTGTTCGTTTGTCTGCAGTAGGGTATAGATCAAAACCCGCTGGGTGGCTGACGATCAAGCTGGCGATAGCCGATGGCCTCGCTCAAGTGGCTCATTTCCAGGCTTTCGCTGGCGTCGAGATCGGCGATGGTGCGGGCCACGCGCAGAATGCGGTGGTGGGCGCGGGCCGAGAGCTGCAGGCGTTCGCAGGCCTGCTCAAGAAAGTTCGCCATCTTTGGCGGCAGCGAGCAGTGGCTGCGGATGCCGGCGACGTCCAGGCGCGCATTGACCGAGCCGCGCTGCTGCTGGCGCGCGCGCGCCGCGATCACGCGCGTACGCACGACCGCCGAGGACTCGCCGGCCTCGTGACCGTTAAGCGACTGGCGCGGGACTTCCACGTGCAGGTCGATGCGATCGAGAAGGGGGCCGGAGATGCGGTCGCGGTAGCGCCGGGTCTGGTCGGGGGTGCAGGTGCAGCGCCCGGACGGATCACCGGCATAGCCGCAGGGGCAGGGGTTCATGGCGGCAACGAGCTGGAAGCGGCTGGGGAATTCGGCCTGCACGGCCGCGCGCGAGATGGTGATGCGGCCCGATTCCATGGGTTCACGCAGCACTTCGAGCACGTGGCGGCTGAACTCGGGCAGCTCGTCCAGAAACAGCACGCCGCCGTGGGCCAGCGAAATCTCGCCGGGGCGGGGTTTCGAGCCGCCGCCGACTAAGGCGATGCCGGAGGCGGTGTGATGGGGGCTGCGAAAGCGCCGGGTTCGCCAGCGCGCCGGCTCCAGACCGATGCCGGCAATCGAGGCCACGGCGGCCGCTTCCAGCGCCTCGTCCTCGCTCATGGGCGGCAGAATGCCCGGCAGGCGCGCGGCCAGCAGGGTCTTGCCGGTGCCGGGCGGACCGATGAACAACAGGTTGTGCGCGCCGGCAGCGCAGATTTCCAGCGCCCGCCGGGCGCGGTGCTGGCCGAGAACTTCGGCCAGATCGAGCAGCCCGGTCTCGGCGGCCGGCGCCACCGGTTGCGGCCGGGGCAGTGGGTCGTGGCCGTTGAGCGCGGCCACGACCTCGGTCAGGTGGTTGGCCAGGTAGACCTCGGCGTTGCTGACCAGGCTGGCCTCCTCGGCGTTGGCCGCCGGCAGCACCAGGCAGCGCTTCAGGCTTCTGGCCTTGAGAATCGCCGGCAGGCAGCCGCGTACCGGGCGCAGGCTGCCGTCCAGGGAAAGCTCGCCGAGAAACTCCCAGCGCTGCAGGTGGCCGGCCTGGACTTGTCCGGAGGCCGCCAGCACGCCCAGCGCGATCGGCAGGTCGAAGCGCGCGCCTTCCTTGGGCAGGTCGGCCGGCGCCAGCGACACCGTCGTCTTCCACTGCGGACGGCGAAAGCCGGCGTTGTCCATGGCCGCGCGGACCCGGTCCTTGCTTTCGCGCACGGCCGTCTCCGGCAGGCCGACGATGCCGAAGCCGGGCAGGCCGGGTCCAAGATGCACCTCGACCATGACCTGCGGGGCATCAATGCCCACCTGGGCGCGGGAGAAGATGGTGGCCAGTCCCAT
>JBMCIV010000070.1:0-6764 GCA_048616735.1 Wenzhouxiangella sp.
GTCGCCGTCTCGGCGCGACCAGCCTTGCCCATGACGCGTTCGACTTCCGGGTGCGAGGCGATGATGGTGTTGGTCTGCTGCAGCAGCTCGCGCGCCTTGCCGGGGCTCAAGCCGGGCAGGGTGGTGGGCATGTACATCAGGTCGCCCTCGTCGAGCTCGGGCATGAATTCCGTGCCCAGGCGCGAGGCCGGAAAGAGCATCGACACGACCAGCGCCAGCGCCAGTACCGCGACGATCCAGGGATGATTGCCGCTGAAGCGGGCCAGCGGTCGATAGCCGGCTTCCAGCCAGCGCGCGAACGGACTGCCCCTTCCCTGGCCCGACCCCAGTGATCCGACCAAATAGCCCATCAGCACCGGCACCAGCGTGACCGAAAGACCGGCCGCAGCCGCCATGGCGTAGGTCTTGGTGAACGCCAGCGGCGAGAACAGCCGGCCCTCCTGGGCCTGCAGGGCGAACACCGGAAGAAAGGACAGCGCCACGATCAGCAGCGAGACGAAAATCGGCTTGCCGACCTCGAGCGTGGCCTGGGTAATGGCCTCCCAGCGTTCGTCGCTGGTGCGCGGGGCGTCGCGCTCGATCCGGCGATGGACGTTTTCGATCAGCACGATGGCGGCATCGACCATCACGCCGATGGAGATGATGATGCCGCCCAGCGACATGATATTGGCGTTGATGCCCTGGAAGTACATCACCAGGTATGCGGCCAGGACACCGAGCGGCAGGCTGATCAGCAGCACCAGCGAGGACTTGAGGTGCCACAGGAACAGCGCGATGACCAGCACCACGATGGCGAACTCCAGCGCGAGTTTTTCCCACAGGGTGTGGATGGCTCGATCGATCAGCGGCGAGCGGTCGTAGGTCTCGATGATCTCCACGCCCTCGGGCAGACCGGGCCGCAGCGCTTCCAGACGCTGCTGGATGGCGGTGATGACGGCGCGCGCGTTTTCGCCCTGGCGCATCACGACGATGCCGGAGACCACTTCGCCCTCGCCGTCGAGGTCGACGATGCCGCGCCGTGCCGCGGGACCGAAGCGGATCTCGGCGACCTGTTCCAGCAGCACCGGCGTGCCGTTTTCGAGCACCCCGACCGGAATCTGGCCCAGATCGTCCAGGGACTGGATGTAGCCGCCGGCGCGCACCATGTACTCGGCTTCGGCCAGCTCGATCAGCGAACCGCCGGCCTCGGCGTTGCCGCGCCGGATCGCGCTTTCGAGCTGGTCCAGGGTCAGGTCAAAGGCGCGCAGGGCGTTGGGGTCGACCGCGACCTGGTATTGCCGCAGCATGCCGCCGGCGCTGGCGACCTCGGACACGCCGGGCACCGACTGCAGCTCGAACTTCAAAAACCAGTCCTGTAGGGCGCGCAGCTGGCTCAAATCGTGGTTGCCGCTGCGATCGACCAGGGCGTACTTGTAGACCCAGCCGACGCCGCTGGCGTCGGGGCCAAGCTCGGCGCTGACCCCGTCGGGCAGCCGGCCCTCGACCTGGCTCAGGTACTCCAGCACCCGGGCTCTGGCCCAGTACAAGTCGGTGCCGTCTTCGAACAGAACATAGACGAAGGCGTCACCGAACATCGAGAAGCCGCGCACGGTGTGCGCGCCGGGCACCGACATCAGCGCCGTGGTCAGCGGGTAGGTGACCTGATCTTCGACCACCTGCGGCGCCTGACCGGGGAAGGTGGCGCGCACGATGACCTGGGTATCGGTCAGGTCGGGGATGGCGTCGACCGGCGTATTGCGCAGCGCCCAGAGACCGGCCACGGCCAGCACCACGGCCATCACCAGCACCAGCTGCCGGTTGGCGATCGACCATCGAATGACGGCGTCAATCATGTCGTTGGCTCCCGGCAATCAATGATTTTCATGGCTGGTCATCCGGCTGTGCCCGGCGTTGATGCTGGCCTCGGAATCGATCAGGAAATGGCCCGAGACCACCACCCGCTCGTCTTCTTCCAGGCCGTGGATCACCTCGGTGTAGTCACCCGACTCCAGACCGGCGTGGACCAGGCGAACGCTGAACTGCTGTTCGTCGTCCTGCACGATCACGCGCTGCTCTTCGCCGGTACGGATGACGGCCTCGCTGGGCACGTAGAGGATGTCGTTCTTGGGCCCGGCCAGGATCGCCAGGCTGGCCCAGTCGCCGAGCCTGAGCTCGCCGTCGGGATTGTCCAGCACGATGCGGGCCCGGGCGGTGCGGGTGCGGGGCGAAAGCGTCGGGTAGACCAGATCGACGCGGCCGCGCAGGGTCTGGCCGGGACGGCTGACCTGCTCGATGCGAACCGGCTGGTCTTCGCCCAGCCAGTCGATCTGGCTGCCGAAGGCTTCGGCGATCAGCCAGACCCGGTCCGGGTCGGCGATTTCGATCATGTCCAGCCCGGGCTGCACGAACATGCCGGCGCGGATATTGAGTTCGGCGACGTAGCCGTCGCGCTCGGCGTACCAGGGCACGTAGGTCAGGACTTCGCCCCCCGCGCGGATGCGCTCGATCACCTCGGGCTGGACGTCCAGCACCTCCAGCCGGCGTCGGGTGGCCCGGATCAGGCTGTCGTTGCCGGCCCTGACCGCCTGCAGGTATTCATCCTGCACGTTGACTAGTTCGGTGGCGTAGAGGGTAAACAGGCGCTGGCCGGCGCGCACGGGCTCGCCGATGCTGGCCACGTCCAGCTCGCCGATCCAGCCTTCGGTGCGCGGATGCAGATGGCTGAGCGCGGCCTGGTCGACTTCGAGCGTGCCGACCGCACTGATGCGGCGAAAAAGCCGACCGCGCTCGACCTCGGCGGTGCGCAGGTTCATCGCCTGCTGCACGGCTGGGTGAATGTTGACGGTGGCGGTGCCGCTGCTTTCGCGCTCGCGCTGGACCAGGTCCATGCCGCAGATTGGGCAGGTGCCCGGGCTGTCCTGGACGATTTGCGGGTGCATCGGGCAGACGTAGCGGGTCTCGGTCTGATCGCCGAGCATGCCATCGACCACGCTTTGCTGAGCTGATCCATGGTCGTGTTCGGCGTGGTCGTGCTCCGAGTGATCGTGCTCCGAGTGGTCGTGTTCGGCGTGGTCGTGCTCCGAGTGGTCCTGGACGGCGTGGTCGTGCGCGGGATCACCAGAAGCGCCCGCCTGCGCCGCTTCGGCGTGTTCCGAAGCATCATGTTCGGCGTGGCTTTCGGGGTCGCCGCAGCCGGCGAGGATCAGCATCAGGAGCAGGGCCAGTGCGGGCAACGCGGGCCGGTGGTTGAGCTTGTTGGTCATGGCAGTTCCTTGTCGATCAGGCTGGCGATGCGGGCGATCACGCCCAGCCGACGGCGCCGGGTTTCGATCAGGTCGAGGTCGATTTCAAGTTGGCGCAGGCGGGCGCGGACGAGTTCGTCGAAGCTGGCGCGATCGCTCTCGTAGGCCGACAGGGTCGCGTCCACGGTCTTCTGGCTGCGCGGCAGAATGCGCTGCTCGAGAAGATCCAGGCGTTCGGCCAGGCGGTCCTGCAGCGCCTGCTGCCGGGCCAGTTCGCCGTCCAGGCGCTGCCGGATCAGCTGCGCCTGGGCCTGCTGGGCGTCGCGTTCGGCCAGCGCGGCGTCGACCCGGCGATCCTGACGATTGGCGGTGAACAACGGCAGGCTGATCGTGGCCATGGCAAACAGCTTGTCGGACATGTGCCGGCCGCTGGGGTCCTTGCCGCGCTGATGGCCGTAGCCGGCCTCCAGCATCCACTGCGGGCGATAGGCTTGGCGGGCCAGCTCGGCCGTCAGCTCTTCGGCTTTGAGCCGGATGCCGGCGGCGATCAGTTCGGGATGGCGCTCAAGCTGCGAAGACAGCGCTTCGCCGGGCTGTGTCGGCAGCGACCAACGCGGCAGGCTCGGCTCGGCCGCCGCCAGTCTCCAGGGGCCGGTCCAGCGCTCCAGCCGGGCCTGCGCCTCGTCGATGGCGGTACGGGCATCGATCCGACGGCGCTCGAGCAGCGCGAGCTCCAGCAGCGCCTGGGACTCATCCTGCAGGCGCCCGGTGCCGGCCTGAAAGCGGCGCTGGGTAATCGTCACCAGCTGGCCCAATTGCTCGAGCATGGCGGCGACCTGCTCGGCCGAGGCGCGCGCGCTGATCCAGTCCAGCCAGGCCAGGCGGGTCTGCAGCGTGACCTCGAGCACGCGGGCGCGCCGGTCGGCGTCGACGGCGCGCGCCTGGGTGGTGCTGCGATCGGCGGCGAGACGGCGCGAATCGCCGGCCGGAAAGCGCTGGCGCACACCGATCCGGTACATCGTCATCATGTCGGCTGATAGCGGGTCGTCGATCGGCAGGCCTTCAGCGCCGATGGTGACTTCAGGATCGGGCAGGGCGCCATCGGCAATGGCGAGATGGCCCAAGGCCTGCGCCTTGCGGTCCAGCTCGCGCAGCCCGGCATCGCGCGCCAGCGCCTGTTCGACCGCCGACTCGATCGTCAGGGCCGGAGCGCTGAGCGGCTGGCACAGAGCGCCGAGCACAACCAGCCCGCAGAAAACGGATTTAAACGACATGCAGCTCTCCCGAAGGGCTCTTGATCTGCCAGGGTGTTCCCCCGTCATACGAGGGCGCTACAAGCGCGTGGCTACGCGCCGGATTCAGGCTCGAGTCTGGGGAGGTCGCAGCAGGCGTTCGGGAGATGGGGATGGATCGAAGTGGCGGGTCGTCGCGCTGGCCGCGCTGTGGTCGGGGCAGGCTTCGCCGCCCAAAGCGCCGACCGGGCCTGGCACCGGCGCGCTGCAGCCGCAGCCGCAGTCGAAAAAGCAGCTGCCGGCATCGTCCGGCGCGCTTTCCGCTGGCGCATCGCCCTGCTGGGCGGCCTGGGCGGTGTGGAACGGACAGTCGCCGCCGTCGCTGGCGTCTTGTTGCGTTTCTGCGGTCGCGTTGACCTCGGCGCTGGCGTGGCTGGGGCAGGCGTGGACGGGTAGTCCGGCGCAGGCCAACGCAAGGCCGATCAGGAGCACAAAGAGGCGGTATCTCCGAGTCATGGAATATGACGCTACCACAGTCGCCGGACCCAGTCCATCAGCTGCTACAGCGGCAAGGCGTTCAGCACCCGCCGGATCTCTTCGGCGGTCAGGGCCCGGGCACCGGCCCGCGTGGTGTCGCCCGCGCGGCCTTCGAGGTCAACAAACGCATCGGCCGGCAAGCCATCCTGGAGGTCTTCCTGGTCGGGGGAAAAAACCCAGTCATCGCCGTTGTGCTCCAGGGTGCCGCGACCCAGGCCCAGCGCCTGGCTGGAGCGATGACAATCCTCGCAGCTTCTGGCCGGGCCGATGGTGTGCGGGCTTAAGGGCGCGAAGTAGCGGCGGAACTGGGTCTGCTCCCAATCTGGGTGATCGATGGTGCGGATCATGCCGGGTACGAAGGTCACAATCCGGCCCTCGCTGTCCACACCCATGGGCGGGGCGTCGTTGTGCACGTTCCAGCGCTGGTCCGACCACGAGCCGGGGGTGAACTCGCGCGCGACGTGGTCGAACTGCTCCTTGTTGGGGTCGTAGTCCATGTGGCAGCCGTGGCACTGCGGCGCCCACTGGGTGTGGCAGGTCGAACAGGTCAGTCGATCGTGGTGGCCGTCGTCGGGGTGGCTGGCCTCGGTCAGCGGCGGAATCGGCAGGCTGCCGCCGTTGACCTTGCGGTGCAGAATCTTGCTGCCGTCGGGGCGCAGTTCGATGTGCCACAGTGGCGTGCCGCGCCGCTCGGTGGTCAGAAATTGTTGCTGCGGATCGCGCTCGAACGGCAGGCGGCCGAGCTGGCCGCGCAGGTCCGACGGCCAGTCGGCTTCGGTGATGCGCGGCTGGCGGTTGTCGTGACAGTCGGCGCACTGGATATCGACCGCTTCCGAGCCGTGGTTGAACTGGCCGGTCGGCCCCATCACGTCGCGGGTGGTGTGGCAGTCGGTGCAGGAAAGCCCGGCCTGGTGGTGGACGTCACGATGGGTGGATTCCACCAGTCGGCCGTCGGGCAGGTAGCCCAGCGGGTTGGGGTGATTCTCGTTGAGCACGTGGGCGTCGACTTCGGCCAGCCCGGCGTAGTTCAGGGCGATTCGACCCGACCGCGAGTGGCAGCCCGAGCAGCTCTGGTCGCTGACCGTGGCCGACAGGGTCACGTGGCCTTGTCCTCGCTGGCTGTCGTGCGGCGCGTGGCAGGCCAGGCAGCCGCCGCCGCGGCTCCCGATCGGATCCTCGGTGGTCATCTGGTGCTGGGGCTGGCCGAGGTGGCAGCTGGCGCAATGCTTGCGCAAAATGGAATCGGCCGGCGTGTGGCCCAGGCTGTCGAGACGACCATCGCCCTGGTCGGGTCGATCCTGCTCGCCCACGGTATGGCGGGTCACGTTGACCATGCCGCGGCCGCTGTGCATCAAACCTTCGACCACGTGCCGGGTTTCGTTGACGTGGCAGGTGCCGCAGGTCTCGGCTGCGTTGTCCAGCCAGCCCGGCGAAGAAATCATGCCGGAATGAGCGCTCTCGCGGTCAGCGGCGTCGACCTCGCCCAGGTGGCAGGCCTGGCACTGCTGGGCCAGAAAGGCATGCGGGTCGGACTCGTCGAGCGCGTGCGGCTGATGACAGTCCAGGCACGCAGCGCTGGCCGGCAAAACCCCGGCCAGGACGAAAAAGCCGGCCCAGAGGACCGGCTTGAGGAAGGCTGTCACGACGCTTTTCAAACGTGAAATTCGCCGTCAGCAGCCCTCACCGATGATCAGGCGCCGGGGCGCCTCTTCCGGTGTCTCTTCTTCCTCGACCACGGCGAGCTCGGGCCTTTCGATGTCCACCCCGACGCCCA
>JBMCIV010000071.1:0-6716 GCA_048616735.1 Wenzhouxiangella sp.
TGACCACGCTGATCGGGGCGCTGATCATCGCCGCCGGCTGGCGGATCGAGGATCGGCCGCACCTGTACCTGGCAAGCTTCCTGCTGCTGCAGGGCCTGATGGTGGGGGTGTTTTCGGCCCTGGACGCGCTCCTGTTCTACGTCTTTTTCGAGGCCATGCTGGTGCCGATGTTCTTGATCATCGGGATCTGGGGCGGGCCCAACCGGATCTACGCCACGGTCAAGTTTTTCCTGTTCACCTTCTTCGGCTCGGTGTTCATGCTGGTCGCTCTGCTGTGGCTGTACCTGCAGTCGGGCAGCTTTGCCGTGGCCGACCTGCACCAGCTGCCGATCGCGCTGGATGCCCAGATCCTGATCTTTCTGGCCTTTCTGATCGCGTTTGCGGTCAAGGTGCCGATGTGGCCGGTCCACACCTGGCTGCCAGACGCCCACGTCGAGGCCCCGACCGGCGGCTCGGTGGTGCTGGCGGCGGTGATGCTCAAGATCGGCGGCTATGGGCTGGTGCGGTTTGCCTTGCCGATCACGCCGGACGCGGCCGCCGCCCTGGACTGGCTGGTGATCGGGCTTTCGCTGGTCGCGATTGCCTACATCGGCTTTGTCGCCCTGGCCCAGAGCGACATGAAAAAGCTGATCGCCTACAGCTCGGTCTCCCACATGGGCTTTGTCACGCTGGGGCTGTTTGTGGCCTTTGCCATTGCCCGCAATACCGGCGATGCCGCCGGGGCCGGGCTGGGGATCAGCGGCGGTATGGTCCAGATGATTTCCCACGGCTTCATCTCGGGCGCGATGTTTCTGGCCGTCGGCGTGCTGTACGACCGCGTCCACAGTCGCGAGATTTCCAGCTACGGCGGGGTGGCCAACACCATGCCCTGGTTCGCGATGTTTGCCGTTTTGTTCTTCATGGCCAATTCCGGCCTGCCCGGTACGTCCGGTTTTGTCGGCGAGTTCATGGTCATCCTGGCGGCCTTCCAGGCGAATTTCTGGTTTGCCTTCGTCGCCGCCACCAGCCTGCTGCTGGGCGCGGCCTACAGCCTGTGGCTGGTCAAGCGGGTGTTCTACGGCGAGGTGGCCAACCCGGCCGTGGCCGGACTGAAGGACCTGACCGGCCGGGAGTGGGCGCTGATGGTGATCCTGGCGGTGTTCGTCCTCGGCGTTGGCATCTGGCCGTTCCCGCTGATCGAGATGATGGAAGCCTCGGTGGCCGAGCTGGTCGAGCACATCATGCAGTCCAAGCTGCCTTGACCCGTTAACGCAATGGAACCGCAGATGAACGCTAAGAAACGCAGATACACCGCAGCGCGGTGCTTCAACGGCCCAGGACAGGCGTCGTCTTCGCCATGACGCTTGCCGAGCTGCAACTCGCCCTGCCCGAGATCTTCCTGCTGGCCGCGGCCTGCGGCATTCTGCTGGCCGACCTGTTCATTCCGACCGAGCGGCGCGGCCTGACCCATATGCTGGCCGTGGTGGCGCTGGTGTTCACCGCGATCCTGACGCTGCGCCTGATGATGGCGCCCGGCGAGGTTGCCTACGCCTTCAGCGACACCTTTGTTCGTGATCGTTTCGGTGACGTTCTCAAGGTGTTCAGCTATCTCATCCTGGCCGGCGTGTTCGTTTACGCCAAGCATTACCTGCGCCAGTTCGACCTGTTCAAGGGCGAGTTCTATACCTTGAGCCTGTTCGCCTTGCTCGGGGTCATGGTGCTGATGTCCTCGGCCAGCCTGATCACGCTGTATCTGGGGCTGGAGCTTTTGGCCCTGTCGACTTATGCGCTGGTTGCCCTGGACCGCGAGTCGCGGCTGGGTTCGGAAGCCGCGATGAAATACTTCATCCTCGGCTCGCTGGCCTCGGGCCTGATGCTCTACGGCATGAGCCTGCTGTACGGCGCAACCGGCAGCCTGCAGCTGGCCGGGATCAGCGCGGCCCTGGGCGGCGGCGCCGGCGATTCGATGCTGCTGACCTTCGGCCTGGTCTTCATCGTCATCGGGGTGGCGTTCAAGCTGGGTGCGGTGCCGTTTCACATGTGGGTGCCCGACGTCTATCACGGCGCGCCCCTGCCGATCGCGCTGTTTGTCGCCTCGGTGCCTAAGCTGGCCGGTCTGGCGCTGGCGATTCGGCTGCTCGACAACGGGCTGGGCGGTCTGCACGCCGACTGGCAGGGCATGCTGGTGGTGATCGCCGGCCTGTCGCTGATTCTGGGCAACGTGGTCGCCATCGCCCAGACCAACATCAAGCGCATGCTGGCCTATTCCACCATTTCGCACATGGGTTTCATGCTGCTGGGGGTTCTGGCCGGCACCCCCGAGGGCTACGCGGCGGCGATGTTCTACGCCATCGCCTACGCCATCATGTCGACCGGCGCTTTTGCCGTGCTGATCCTGGTCTCGGCCGATGGCCGCGAGGCCGATCAGCTCGACGACTACAAGGGCCTGGCCCGGCGCAATCCCTGGCATGCCTTCTTGATGATGATGATCCTGTTCTCGCTGGCCGGCATTCCGGTGTTCCTGGGGTTTTTCGCCAAGTGGCAGGTGATTGCCGCGACAATCGCGGCCGGCTTCACCTGGCTGGCCGTGCTGGCCGTGCTGACCGCCGTGATCGGCGCTTTCTATTACCTGCGGGTGGTCAAGCTGATGTACTTCGACGAGCCGGAAAACGATCGGCCGCTGGCGGCCCCGGTTGATTTTCGCGCGGTGCTGACCGTCAACGGCGTGGCCATGCTGGCGCTGGGGATTTTTTCCGGTGGGCTGATCAGCCTTTGCCTGAGCGCGTTCGTCGCTTAGTGGGCGACTAGCGGCTTAAGCGCGTTGCGTTTTCCACGTCCCGGCCGGCGCGATCAGCGGCGGGTCGGGGTTGCCGGGTTTGCTGGCTGAACTGGCCGAGGCTGGGCTCGACTTTGAAATTGTCGCGGAACATGCGCTCGGCCTCCAGTGACTCCAAGACCAGTTCCAGCGCCGGCGTTTGCGATCGTTCGGGCGCATCCTTTTCATCGAACAGCCTGAAAGACTGCTGCTGACCCCGCCTGTTGCCCGCGCCTGCCGTCACGGTCAGTTCGATCAGCCGGGCAGACCCCGGTGCCTGTTCAGCGTCGACCGGCCGCAGGGTGATCTGCCATGCGCCGTTGTCCTCGCTCCCTTGCCCGGTGTCCATTTCAGCTGCCTGTCGTCGTCCGGCGAGGCTGGATGCGCTGACCAGGATCATCGATCGCGTCTGACCGGGAACGAGCTTGAGCCGGAGGGTGGCCAGGCGATCACCGGCGCAGACTGGTTCGAGCGTGGGGTCGGCTTGGGCCGGCTCGGTCACCAGCAGCTGCAGTGCGGCCGGATTCGAGCGGCTGTTCATCAATGGCTCCGGGGCAGACCGTGCGTCCCGGGTCTCGACCAGGCAGGGCGGGCTTTCGGTCAGGTCGGCAGCCGACAGGCTTGCCGTGGCCATGAGTCCCAGAATCAGCCCCAGCCGGCGCGATGTTCGATCGAGTTGGCGCATGGATGGATTCCGGATCCCGTGATTTGAATCAATTCCGACGTCTGCCATTGTAGGGCATCTGCGCGCGCGCTGAAAAATGCGCAAGGATGTGCGATTCTTGATCAACCCTGGGCCGCCGATGGTTGGACATGTCGGATAGATTTTTCAAGCATGTCTTCGCCTGATCCGCGCCGTATCGCGGATCTGTTGCAGCGCTGCAGCGGCGAGGACGACGGTAATTTCAGCCGACTGGTGCCGCTGGTCTACGAGGAACTGCGCGCCATGGCCGGCCGCCAGATGGGTTCTCAGCGCCGCGATCACACCCTGCAGGCCACGGCCCTGGTCAACGAAGCCTGGCTGCGCATCGCCAGGACCGAGCGCCAGAGCTTTGCCGATCGACGGGAGCTGCTGCTGGTCGCAGCGACGGTGATGCGCAACGTGCTGGTCGACTACGCCCGGCGTCAGAACGCCGCCAAGCGGCCTGCGCCCGGCGATCGCGTTCAGCTTGACTGGGTCGAGGCCGGAGACCCTTTCGGCGCCGATCTGCTGGCCATGGACCAGGCACTGGAGCAGCTGGCGGCGATCGATCCGCGCCAGACCCGCATCGTCGAGCTGCGCTATTTCGCCGGACTGAGCATTCCTGAAACCGCCGAGGCGCTGGCGGTCTCGGAGTCCACGGTGACCCGGGAATGGCGCATGGCCCGAGCCTGGCTGCAGCGTGCGCTGAGCTGAACCAGCCTCAGGGTGGGTCCTGATCGAGCTGGCTTTCAACCAGGCCCAGCCGGTCGGTGAGTGTGCTGCGCAGATTCGCGCTGGCCTGGTCGGGGTCAGCCGGCAGCAGCGCCAGGGCCTGGCGATAGGCCTGGGCGGCTTCGGCGAGACGGTCCTGCTGCACCAGGGCGCTGCCGAGAATGTCCAGCGCCGAGGCGCGGTAGGCCAGTTCGATCCCGCCCAGCGGCTCATCGAGGTCGGCCGACCCCGTCAGCAGCGCCTGGATCAGGCGTTCGGCGACTTCCGGTTCGCCGATGCGCAGGTGCAGCGCGGCCCGGTTCGACACCGATAGCCGGTACAGATAATGGTCGCGGCCGGCCACGTCTTCAATCATCGCTGCCGCGCGCTGGAACGTCGCGATCGCCTCGGCGTCGCGGTTTGCGCTGGCCAGGGCCACGCCAAGATTGCCCAGGGTATTGGCCAGTCGCTGGCTGGGACCGACCAGACGTTCGTGGTCGGCCACGAGCTGTTTGAATCGCTCGATGGCCAAGGCCGGGTCGCTCAGCATCAGCGCGGTTGCGTGCACGTGCTGACCGCGCAGCCGGCGCGGGTCGTCCTCATCGTAGAGTTGGCGAGCCAGCGGCTCGGCCTCGCGGGCGGTCTCCAGGGCGCGCTCGGGTCGGTTCTGGATGACGTAGGCGGCCACCAGCGCCGAGCGCGCTTCGAACAAAAGATCCAGGGGCTTGGACGGGCGGGCGGCGAGATCGGCGACGATGGATTCGAGTTCGGCCACGGTCTGGTCCAGCGGAACGTCCATGATGTTGGCGTGATTGCGCAGCTTGCGAATGCGCACCCGCAGGACCTGGTCGCTCCCGGCCCTGGCGGTTTGCGAATAAAGCGCCAGCGCCTGACGGTCGGCGGCGATCGCCTGCGCCGCGCGGCCGGCCGAATCGAAAGCCGCGGCGATTTCAGACTCGATGTGCGCTTTTTCGCTCAAAGACGAACTGGAAGCCAGATCGTCTCGCGCCCGGATGAGCAGCGGCAGCGCCTGCTGGCCCAGGCCGAGCGCATTGTAGGCCTGGCCCAGCGCCAGATGGATCGAACCCAGGGCGGCGGGACCGAAAGCCTCGCTGGTCGCCAGCCGCTTGTTGGCGCGATCAAGAATCTCGCGCACGGTCACGGTATTGCCGCGCGAGGGCAGGGAGTCAGCGCCTGAAAAGACATCGTTCATGAAGCCGGTGACGGCCTCGGCGCGATCGCGCTCCCAGGAAATCCGCTGCAGTTGTTTTTCGCGGTCGGCCATGATGCCGATCACCAGGGCTAGCGCGAGCACCGAAAGCGCAACGCTGAGGCGGTGCCGGGCCAGGAAACGCTCCAGTCGGTAGACCCGGCCTCCGCCGCGCGCCGCAACCGGGCGCTTCTGGCGCAGCCGCTCCAGGTCTGTGGCAAGCTCGCGGGCGGAGCGGTAGCGATCGTCCGGCGCCGGCGCCAGCGCTTTTTTGACAATCGCTTCGAGGTCTCTGGAGATCGTCGCAACCGGCGCCTGCGGCTTCGCTGCAGCGCGCTTGCGCAGGGACGGGGGCGGACGGGTCTTGAGCGTCTCCAGGCGTTGGTGCGGATCGCCGCCGGCATCGAACGGCAAACAGCCGGTCAGCAGTTGATGCAGGATCACGCCCAGTGAATAGACATCCGAGGCCGCGCTCATCGACTCGCCCGCGATCTGCTCGGGGCTGGCGTAGGCGAGGGTCATGAAGCGGCCCTGCGGATCGATCTCGGGCGGCGGGCGGATGTCGATCATGCGCGCGATGCCGAAATCCAGCAGCTTGGGTTCGCCCTGGTCAGTGACCAGGACGTTGGAGGGCTTGAGGTCGCGATGGATGACCATGTGGCGATGGGCGTAGTCGACCGCTTCGCAGACCTTGATCACCAGATCCAGGCGCTGGTCCAGCGCGGCGTCGCGTTTTTCGCACCAGGCATCGATGGGCTCGCCCTGGACGTACTCGGTGGCCAGAAAGGGCCGGCCCTCGGCGGTCAGGCCGCCGTCGATCAGGTGGGCGATATTGGGATGACTGAGCCGGGCCAGCGCCTGGCGTTCGTTGGCGAAGCGATCGGCCAGCGCCTGGGTCAGCTCTTCGGCCGGCAGCAAAAGCTTCAGGGCGACCCGCTGCGACACCGCCCCATCGATGCGCTCGGCCAGGTAGACCACGCCCGTCCCGCCGGCATCCAGTCGCTCCAGCAGCCGGTAGTTGCGCGGCATGGGCACTTCCAGGGCAACCGCCATGAGAGCGCTGCGGGCGGCTGACTGGAAGCGCTCGGGCGCATCGTCGTGCGAATCGTCTTCGGATGCCTCCAGCAGCCACTCGACCTCCTGGCGCAAGGCCGGGTCCTGGCTGCAAAGCCGGTTCATCATCGGCGCGCGCTGCCCGGGATCGATGGCCAGCAACTGCTCGGCGATCGCCTTGGCCTTGAGGTAGCGCTGCGGGTCGGGCTCGCTCATCGGGTCGCGTCGGTCACAACCACCAGGCCAGGGCGAACCAGACCAGCATC
>JBMCIV010000072.1:0-6709 GCA_048616735.1 Wenzhouxiangella sp.
AGCGAGCGGTTCATCGCCTTGGCCATGAGCTGGGTCAGCATGGTGCCGGCCGCGCCGACCACGATGCCGGCGATCATCAGCGCGGGGATCTCGAGCACGAAGCCCTTGAAGCCCACGGCCAGGCCGGTCAGGGCGTTGTAAAGCGAGATGATCACCGGCATGTCGGCCCCGCCGATGGGGATGGTGATCAGCACGCCGGCGGCCAGCGCAAAGCCGAAGAACAGCACCAGCAGGAACGGGTTGGGGCCGACCAGGAAGATGATCAGCGCCAGCAGAATCGTTACCCCGAAGACCACCAGATTGATGATCTGCTGACCTTGGAAACGCCAGGTCTTGCGCAGCCACCCCTGCAGCTTCGCAAAGGCCACCAGCGATCCGGAAAATGCGATCGAGCCGATGATGGCGCCGAAACTGGCCACCAGCAGGGTGGTGGTTGCCATGTCGGACTGGCCGGAGTGCATTTTCAAAAGTTCCACCCCGGCAATGGCCGCCGCCGAGCCGCCGCCCATGCCGTTGTACAGCGCGATCATCTGCGGCATGTCAGTCATGGCCACGATCCGCGCCCACCACCAGGCCAGTCCCGAGGCCGAGACCAGCGCGATCAGCATCAGGCCGTAGTTGCCCTCAACCTTGGGGTGAATGAAGGTCACCAGCACGGCCAGCAGCATGGCGATACCCGCCCAGATCATGCCCTGGCGGGCGGTGACCGGCGAGCTCATGCCCTTGAGACCGTAGATGAACATGACCGCGGCGGCAAAATAGGCCGCGGGAACGATGAATTCGGCGCCTGGAATCATGGATTTCAGCCCTTGTCCTTGTTCTTGTCGGACGACTTGAACATCTCAAGCATGCGGTCGGTGACCACGTAGCCGCCGACCGCGTTGCCGGCCCCAAGAAAGACGGCGATGAAGCCAACAACGATTTCGGCGGTGGTGTCGGCCATGCCGAGCACGACCATGCCGCCGACCACCACGATGCCGTGGATGAAGTTCGAGCCCGACATCAGCGGGGTGTGCAGGATGGCCGGCACCCGGCGGATCACCTCGATCCCGGTGAACGCCGCCAGCATGAAGATATACAGTGCAATCCAGCCTTCCATCATTTCTCTCCGATAAATTTCTCATGCACGACCTCGCCGCCATGCGAGAGCAGGCAGCCGGCGATGACTTCGTCTTCGGTATCGATCGCCAGTTCGCCGTCCTTGATCATCAGCGCGAGCAGGTTGTTGACGTTTTTGGCGTACATCTCCGAGGCGTGCAGCGGCGCCCTGCTGGGCAGGTTGGTGGGCCCGACGATCAGCACGCCGCCGACGTTGACGGTTTCACCGGCCTGGGTCAGCTCGCAGTTGCCGCCGGTCTCGGCGGCGATGTCGACGATGACGCTGCCGGGCTGCATGGCGGTCACCATGTCCTCGGTGATGATTTTCGGCGCCGGCCGGCCGGGAATGGCGGCCGTGGAAATGACCACATCGGCGCGCGCCAGATGACGGGCCAGGGCCTCGGCCTGCTGGGCGCGCTCAGCGTCGCTCAGCTCGCGCGCGTAGCCGCCCTCGGTCTCGGCGTCGACGCCGGTGTCGATCATCTTCGCGCCCAGCGATTCGACCTGCTCGCGGGCGGCGGCGCGGATGTCGTAGGCCTCGACCTGGGCACCCAGGCGGCGGGCGGTGGCGATGGCCTGCAGGCCGGCCACGCCGGCGCCGATGACCACGGCCTTGGCCGGTCGCAGGGTGCCGGCGGCGGTGGTCAGCATCGGGAACAGGCGCGGGGCGACGTCGGCGGCGATGATTACGGCCTTGTAGCCGGCCACCGTGGCCTGCGAGGACAAAACGTCCATGGCCTGGGCGCGGGTGATGCGCGGCACCAGCTCCATGCTGACCAGCGAGACGCCGGCCCGGGCGGGCTTTTCAAGTGCTTCGAAGTCGGTGTACGGCGACAGGCTGCCGATCACCAGGGCGCCCTCGGGCAAGGCGTCGAGGACTTCGCTCGGTGGCCGGCGCACGCTCAGCAGCACCTGGCACCCGGCCGCGACCTCGGCCGCGCTGTCGACAATCTCGACGTCGTTCCACACCTCGTCCGGATGACCGGCCTGGGCGCCGGCGCCGCTTTCCAGCAGAATCTTGTGTCCGGCCTGGATCAACTTGCCGGCGGTGGGTGGATCCAGCGCCACGCGCCGCTCGCCGTCGGCTGACTCCTTGATGATCCCGATGCTGATGCTCATGACAGGTACCCTCAAAATCAGGCCTGAGTGTAGCGGCTGAATGCGGGTATCGCAATCGAGTCTTGACCGTATAAAGGCCGTCAGCCGCTGACCCGTTCGATCCGTTGCCGGATTGCGGCCAGCCGTTCGGGGGTGCCGACGTCGCTCCACAGGCCGTTGTGCAGTTCGCCGGTCAGTTTTCCGTTGGCGATCGCCTGATCAAGGACCGGGCGCAGCGCGAGCCGCTGGCGCGGCCAGTTGTCGAATAGCTGCGGCCTGAGGACGGCGATGCCGCTGAAGGTGAACGCCGGCAGGGCGTTGACCAGGCAGCCGTCCTCGCTCAGCGCGAAATCGCCGGCGCGGTGGTGGGCCGGGTTTTTGACCAGCACCAAGTGCCCCAGGCCGGCCGGTTCAAGCTCGCCAAGACGATCGAGCCGATAGTCGCAGAACACGTCCCCGCTGATCACCAGAAAAGGCGCATCGCCCAATAGCGGCAACGCCTGCATGATGCCGCCGGCGGTCTCCAGCGCCCCGGCCGGTTCGCGCGAGTAGGCGATGTCGACCCCGAACGCCGATCCATCGCCCAGCGCCTGTTCGATCTGCGCTCCCAGCCAGGCGAGGTTGACCACGACCTGGGTGAAGCCGGCGCGCGCCAGGTTTTCTAGGTGGTGGACGATGAGCGGCCGGCCTGCGACCTCGATCAGCGGCTTGGGGGTGTGGTCGGTCAGCGGGCGCAAGCGCTCGCCGCGCCCGGCGGCCAGAATCATCGCCTTCATTGGCGCAGGCGTCGTCGCGCCCGCCAGGCCGAGAGCAGGCTTTCCAGCGGCGCCAGCTCCGGGTTGCGGGCGATGGCCTGGTCGAGATAGGCGAAAAAGCGCGGGGCATCTTCCAGGTAGGCCGGTTTGCCGTCGCGGTAGTGGATGCGCGCGAAAATGCCGATGACCTTGAGGTGGCGCTGGACGCCCATGAAATCGCAGGTCCGGCGCCACAGTTCGGGCGACTCGGGCAGCGCCAGACCGTCCTGGCGGGCGGCGAGCCGATAGTCCTCCAGCCAGGCGTCGACCCGCGCCTGCGGCCAGCTCAGAAAGGCGTCGCGAAACAGGCAGACCGGGTCGTAGCTGATCGGGCCGAGCACGGCGTCCTGAAAATCGATGATACCGGGGTTGGGCTCGCTCACCAGCAGGTTGCGCGGCATGAAGTCGCGGTGGCAGAACACCTGCGGCTGATCCTGGGCCCAGCGGATGAGCAGGGCGCAGACGTGGTCCCAGGCGTCCAGCTCATCCTCGCTAGGCTGGACCTGCCAGTGGCGGGCCAGGAACCAGTCGGGAAACAAGGCCAGCTCCTGCAGCAGCCGGGCCGGGTCGTAGAGCGGCAGGCCCTGGGTGGTAACGCGGGTCTGCATCCTGCGCAGCGCGGTCAGGGCGTCGCCGAACAGGCTATCAGCATTGGCGGTGTTAAGGTCATGGTGATAGGGTTGGCGGCCCAGGTCCTCGAGCAGCACGAAGCCCCGATCGGGATCGGCGGCGTGGATTTCCGGCGCGTGCAGGCCGGCCGAGCGCAGGCGCCCGGCGATGTCGAGGAAAGCGGCCACCGGCTCGCGTTCTGGCGGTGCGTCCATGACCACCAGCGAGCGGTCTTGAGAAACCAGCCGGTAGTAGCACCGGAAGCTGGCATCGGAGGAGGCGGATTCGGACTGCCAGTCGGCCAGGCCCGCCCGTTCGGCCGCCCAGGCCTCGGCCTGCGCGCGTCGGTTCGGCGCGCTCACGCCGTCTCGTCCAGCAGCCGGTCGCCGCCGTTGTCTGCCAGGTATCGCCACGCGCTGACCCACGGCCGCAGGGTCTGGCCATATCGCGTCGCGAAGCGCTCGATCGCCGGCGCCTGCAGCGCCATGCGCCGGGTGTCGTCAGCGTCGATGCGCAGATGCCCGGCGACGATGTCCTCGAAGTCCCTGGCCAGCCACGCTGGAGGCTTGAGCTCGGCCAGGGTTTCGCCGACCGCGGCAGCGGTGCGGGTCCGGCGCTCGAGCAGGTGGCGACGCAGGTCGGCCAGTCTCTCGCCCTCGCTCATGCGGCCCAGGGCCGTCATCCATTCGGCCAAAAGCTCGACGCGCGCGGCGCTATCGCTCACGCTGACGGTTTCAGCGAGATCTTCGATGCGCTCGGCAACGTAGGCGGCCAGACCGGTGCCCTGCCGTCGGGCCAGGTCTTGCTCGCTCCATTGCCGGCTCGATTGCTGCCGGTGCGGCAGCATCCACGGTAGCGCGGCGCAGGGCGTGCCCGGATACAGGTAACGGATAGCGGCACCGAAGACCAGGTCTTCGCCGCGGCCCTTGGCCGGCACCGGCAGCAGCAGCTCGCGGTTATCCACGCCGGTCAAGGTCGTTGTCATCAGGGCCACGCTGGAGGCGATCTGGGTCTCGGTCGTGCTGCGCGCGGCCCGGCGGCTGAAGGCCAGGCGCCGATAGCTTTCCGGCGCAGCCAGCCAGGGCGCGAGCGCGCTGGCCGGCAGGCTGTACAGCCACAGCATGCCGCCGGTGCCGGAATCGCCCAGGGTGCCGTTGGTGGTCAGCCGCACCCGTGGCCGCGCGCTGAAGTCGTGGATCATCTGCGGCGACAGGTGCTCGAGCAGATGCCCGCCCTGCAGACCGTAGCCAGAGGCCAGCTGGCCAACGGGGCGGCCCAGCAGGTCGGCGTGGGCGCCGATCGGGTCGATGTCCAGCGCCTGGAACTGCGCGGGTTCTGGCTCTTGCGGGTCGGGAAAGCGCGTTTCGAAGTCGTGCGCCACGCGCAGGCTCAAGCCCTTGCGGGGCGGCGCCAGGACAAACGGGTCGAGCAGCGCGTCGTCGTCGACCATCACGAAACGCTCGCCGGCGCTCAGCAGCAGCGCCAGGTTGAGACCCGCGCCGTAGCTGGCCGCCGGGTCATCGTCGTCGCCCTCGACCAGCCAACGCAAAGCGGCAGGGTCTACGGCGGCCTCGGCGCTGATCCTGCGCACCAGGCGGGCCCGTCGGGCGCGGTCGATATGCACCAGGTCGACGCGAGCGCCGATGGCGGCAGCGGACAGAACCCGGGCCGTGGCGGCAACCGCCGCCCGGCTGCGGGCGTCGTCGAGCACCAGAACGCGCGCCAGCGTGGTGTTGTCGAGGTGGCGGGCCAGGCTGGCCAGCAGCCGGGCCAGGTCGTCCGGTCGCTCGCAGGTTCGAACGCACAGGGTGCGAAGTGGCCGAAGCTCACTCTTGGGGCTGGCCGGGTCCGGGTCCAGGGCGGCATAGACGCCGGCCTCGTCTTGCAGCAGGCCGCGTTCGACCAGCCCGCTCAGGCCCTGCTGTACCGCGGGCTGCTGCTCCGGCGGCAGGTCGAACTGGCGCATCACCGAGGCGGCGTGGTCTGCGATGGTGCGCAGTCGATCGCAGTGGGCCAGCATCTGCGTATAAAAAACCGGGGCCCGCACGGCGGTCTCACTGTCGGCCGCCAGAATCAGCGTCTCCTGGCCGGCGGTCCGGGCCTGAAACGGCCGCGCGATGTAGCGCGAAGCGGCCGCGCGCGGCCTGGCCGGCATGCTCAAGCTGAACGAGAAATCTTCGGTGCTCATGGTGGCAAACCCTACTGCAAGTCCAACCGGCTGTCGACGACGATTCAGTCCGATGACGAGCGCAGTCGTTCCCAATAGGCTAAACGACGGGCGATTTCGCGCTCGAAGCCGCGTTCTACCGGGCGGTAGTAGCGTTCGCGCGGCAGGGCATCGGGAAAATAGTTCTGCCCGGAAAAGCCGCTTTCGGTGGCATGGTCGTAGGCATAGCCCTGACCATAGCCCAGGTCTTTCATCAGCCGGGTCGGCGCGTTGAGGATGTGGGCCGGCGGCATTAGCGAGCCGTGCCGCTCGGCGCTTTTGCGCGCCTGCGTCCAGGCACGATAGGCGGCGTTGGACTTGGGTGCGGTGGCTAAGTAGATCACCGCCTGTACCAGCGCCAGCTCGCCTTCCGGCGCGCCCAGCAGGTGCCAGGCGTCGCGCGCGGCCAGGGCGTGGCGCAGCGCGTCGGGGTCGGCCAGGCCGATGTCCTCACTGGCAAAGCGGATCAGGCGCCGGGCAATGTAGAGCGGGTCCTCACCGCCGCTGACCATGCGCGCCAGCCAGTACAGCGCCGCATCGGCGTCCGAGCCGCGCAGCGACTTGTGCAGCGCCGAGATCAGGTTGTAGTGACCCTCGCGGTCCTTGTCGTGGGCCGGCGCGCGCCGCTGCACCAGCCGTAGCAGCGCCTCGGGATCGATGGTCTCGACCTTGACTGCGGCGATCTGCTCGACCATGTTGAACAGATAGCGACCGTCGCCGTCGGCTAAGGTGATCAAGGTTTCGCGCGCGTCCGCGGTCAGCGGCAGCGTTCCCCCCAGCGCCTTCTCGGCCCGCGCCAGCAAGGTTTTCAGGGCGTCGGCATCGAGCCGGCGCAGCACCAGCACGCGCAGGCGGGAGAGCAGCGCGCCGTTGAGCTCGAAGGAGGGGTTTTCCGTTGTAGCGC
>JBMCIV010000073.1:0-6642 GCA_048616735.1 Wenzhouxiangella sp.
CCTTGTTCATCGTCATCAAGGTCATCTCCCAGATGATCATCCTCGATGGTCCCGTACGCTTCCTGGATCCGCACGGCGAGCGCCAGGCCAACCGCGGTGATGGCCACCCCAACCACGATGGCGGTCAGGACGATCACGTGCGGCAGCGGATTGGAGTAGACCTCGACCCCGTCGCGCAGGATCGGGGTGGATCCACCGACGATTTTGCCGGCCGAGACGAACAGGATGAACACCGAGGTCTGGAACAGATTCAGGCCCATGACCTTCTTGATCATGTTGCCGCGCGCGATCACGCAGTAAAAGCCGATCATCATCAGGGTGACCACGACCCAGTAATTGAAAAAGCCGAGCAGCGTCACGCCGAATCATCCTTTTCATCGAGTACTTGTTCATCGAGCACTTCATCCCACATGCGCCGGCGGCGGGCAAAAAGCGCGAACAACAGCATGGCCACCGTGGCCACGGTCAGTCCAACGCCGAACTCGACGATGATGATGCCGGCCTGCTGGGCTGACTGCGGGTTGGCCAGCAGTTCGGTAAATTCCAGGAACTGCCCGCCCAGCAAGACCCCGGCCAGGCCGGTCAGGGCATAGATCAGCACGCCGGCTGCGCTCAGCACATACATTGCCTTGAGCGGTATGGCGTCCAATCCGCGCTTAAGCCCGTAGATCAGGACAAACAGGATCCAGCCGGCCGAGAAGACCAGGCCGGCCTGGAAGCCACCACCGGGGGAGTATTCGCCGTGAAACTGGATGTAGAGCCCGACCAGCAAAATGAGCGGGATCAGGAACCGGGCCAGGATGCGAAGAATGCCGTTGTTTTTCATGGCGAGGGCTTGCGCTCTGACGTGCGCCTGCGGCTGATCGGCCGGCGTTTGCGCACCCCGGGCAAGCCCCGATGAGGCCGCACCGACAGCAGGGCGAACACCGCCAGCGCGGCGGTGAAAATGACGAAGGCCTCGCCCATGGTGTCGAGTGAGCGATAGCTGGCAAGAACGGCTGCGACCATGTTGGGAATGCCCATGTCGTCACCGGTATTGGCCACGTAGTGCGCCCCGACGTGGGTTTGGGCCGGATTGTCCGGGTTGCCGAACTCCGGCAAATCCATGGCTGCATACCCAAGCATGGCGCCGGTGACCAGGACCACCGCCAGCGCCAGCCAGTTATGACCGCCCGTGGGATGTTCATGACGCCGGGCCAGGGTCAGGACCGCCAGCACGAGAATCGTGCTGAGTCCCGCACCGACCGCTGCTTCGGTCAATGCGACGTCGCCGGCGTCGAGCACGGTAAACAGCCCGGCCGAGAGCAGCGAGTAAATCGCAAACAGCATGGCGGCAGCAAACAGGTCGCGCACGCGCACCACGGCCACGGCGACCACGACCAAAAAGACCAGCAGCGGAATATCGATCAGGTACGCGATGACGATTCTCCCCGATGTTCGGCCAGCGATTCCGAGTCTTCGGCCAGCTCTGGCTCGACTCCATCAATCATCGCCGCGCGCGACAGGGCGTGGGTAGCGGTGGGCGCGGTGAACAGGAGGAAAAGCACGATCAAAAGCATTTTGAGCGTCAGCAGGCTGATGCCCGACTGCAGGACCAGGCCGGCGGTGATGCAGATGGCGCACAAGGTGTCGGTGATGCCGGCGGCGTGCAGGCGGGTGTAGAAGTCAGGGAAGCGAAACAGCCCCAGACCGCCAATGAAGCCAAAAGCGCCGCCGATCAGCAGCAGGCTTCCGGACAGGATGTTGATGCCCCACTCAAGCATCTTGCGGGTCTTCCTCCGTGGCGCTGCCCAAATCGCGCGTCTTGACCAGTTTCAGCACCGTGACGATGGCGATGAAGTTGATCAAGGCATACACCAGCGCGACATCAATCAGGTCGGCGTGGCCGGTGATATGGGTGATCAGCGCAACCACCAGCACGGTCTTGGTGCCGAAGACGTTGACCGCGACGATCCGGTCGTAAATGGTCGGTCCCTTGAGCGCCCGAGCCAGCGCCAGGGCCATGGTCGAGAACACGGCCATGGTCGTGGCGATCAGCACCAGCGTCATTGTTGCGGCTCCGTGGATCCTTCCAGCCAGCAGATCTTGTCGGCCAGCCGTCCGCTGACCAGGGATTGGGCAGACTGCCGGTCCAGCGCGTGCGCAACCAGCTGGTCGCGGTCCAGCCCGAGCGTGACCGTGCCGGGGGTCAGGGTACAGGTGTTACCGTACACCACCTTGCCCAGCGAACTCTTGTGCGGGACCGGGACGCTGACAATGCGCGGACTGATTTTTTCCGGGCTGAAAACCAGCCGCGCAACGTGCAGGTTGGCCTGGATGATCTGACCCAGCGCCCACAGCCAGAACACCGGCAGGCGCCAGGAAAAAACCAGCGGGTTGTGCTCGTCGCCGACGATTTTCATGCGCAAGGCAATCCAGACCACGAGCATCAGGCTGGCGCCCCCCAGAATGAAGATGACCGGCTTGTAGACGCCGGAGATCGCCAGCCACAGGCCGGCCAGGGTGAAGGTCAGAAACAAAATATTGCGCATAGGTGCCCGGATTCTACCAACAGCCCCCGTGAATTTCCGAATTTTATTCGGCCATGCGCTGCGCGACGTCATTGCCTTCGCTGCTGCGGCCAACGCTCGCCGGTCCGGAGCGCGGCGGTGTGCGCCCCACCGCCCCCGCCAGCAGGCGCACCGCGCTGGACCGGTCTGGATGCGATCGCGGCGCGGGGCGGGCGAAGTGGTCGACCAGTTCATTGGCGGTCAGCACGGGCACCTCGGAGAACTCGCGATCGCGCAGGCCGATCTCTGAGCGCGCGAAGCAGACTATGGGCCGGGCCTGGTCGTGTAGGCCGTGCTGCAGCATCCATCGGTTCAGCGCCTCGGCCTGGGCCGCGACCTGGATAAGGGGATTGGCGATGGCGTTCCATCCCGGTCTGCCGCCGCAGCCGGCCTTATGGGCCAGCGGCCAGTGCTTCTCACCGGGCCGGACGTAGACCAGGCCCGGGGTGTTCTTGACTTCGACAAGATGCACGCCGGTCGGGGCGACGACGACAAAATCGATTTCGCGTCGGCCGCCGGTCACCGTGGGATCGGGAATCTGGACCTGGTTGAACACCACGTGATCGTCGGGCAGCTGTGCCAGATGGCGCAGGACGCGCGCCTCGCCCTCGGCGCCGGTCAGGGCCGAGGGCGCAACCGAACTGCTGCCGGTGATGGCTGAAAAGAAAATCGCCAGCATGGCGATGCCGGCGGCAAGCACAGCCAGCGGCGGCATGATCCAGTAGCTTGCCGCGGTCACGGCGGCTCCGCCGCAAACGGCGATCGCGACCCGCGCGCGCTGGCGCCGGACGGCTTGCTGCATCTCGCCCCGGTGTTGGTCCAGCGCCGCGTAGGGCTGCAGGTAGCGCAGATCAGCCATGAGATTCCTCGTTCATAAATAAGGGTAAAACAACCAGGCCAGGGCGTCGCGCAGGCGCTGCGGCAGCGGCCGGCCATCGATTTCGGACAGGGTGACTTCGCGGCCGCGCTCGGCCGCCGCCTCGACTTGCCCGGCCAGCGCTTGGACAAATTCATCACCGTAAACCTCCACCTGCAGCTCGAAATTCAGCCGCAGGCTTCGGGTATCCCAATTGGTCGATCCGATCAGCGCATAGTAGTCGTCGACAACAAACAGCTTGGCGTGATTGAACGGTGGCGGCTGGTAATGGACCCGGGCGCCGCGGAACAGGATTTCCCACAGCATGTTGCGCGTCGCCCAGTGGATGTAGGGCAGGTTGTTGCAGGCCGGCAGCACGATGAGCACATCGACGCCGCGCACGCAAGCGGCCTGGATGGCGCTGATCAGTTCGCGCGGCGGCAGGAAATAAGGCGTCATGATCCGCACCGACCGGCGCGCTTCGCCGATGGCGGCGTTGAGCAGCATCATCAGTTTATCGAGGTCTTCGTCGGGCCCGTCGGTGACCGTCCGGCACAGCAGGCTGCCGCTGCGGGTCGGGACGCGGCAGTCCGGGTCCTGGTTGTCGTCGGTGGAAAATCGCCACATGCGCAGGAATTCCTCGCGCAGCTGCCCGACGACCGGGCCCTTGACCGCGAAGTGAACATCGGCGGTAGGGCGCCGGTTGCCCTCGCGGTCAAGGCAGTGGCGGTCGCCGATATTCATCCCGCCGGCAAAGCCGATGGCGTCGTCGACGACCAGAATCTTGTGGTGGTTGCGCATGTTGATCGACAGGCTGGGCGGCAGCAGGCCGGGCGGTAAAAAGCGTGCGACTCGAATGCCGGCCTTTTTGAGTACCCTGCTGCTGCGCGGCCAGGAGTACAGGTCGCCGAAGCCGTCGATGAGGACGCGAACGTCGACGCCGCGCTTGACCGCCCGTTCCAGCGCGGCCAGGAAACGTCGACCGATTTGGTCGTTTTCGAGGATATAGGTGGTCAGCAGAACGTGGTGACGCGCTTCATCGATAGCCTCAAGCATGGCCGGATAGGCCTGCTCGCCGTTGATGAGCGGCTCGACGTGGTTGCCGCCGATCAGCGGGTGCCGGCTCAGCGCCTGCCCGACCCGGGCCAGTTCCCGGTAGGCCGGCGGAATTTGCGACGGCAGCGGATGGGTCTGGGGCGGCGCCGCGCCGCGCTCGTAGCCGACGCTGAAGCCGGGCAGGCCCAGGTCCTGCGCCTTGCCGCGAACGCGATTGAGGCCGAAGAACAGGTACAGCACCGGGCCGGCCAGCGGAAACAGGATACAGACCGCAATCCAGCCGAAGGCGGCTTTCGGGTCGCGTTTGTAGAGCAGGGCATGAATAGCCGTCGCCGGCGCTAGCAGCGCATGAACCAGCAAAGCGAACACGGTTTCAAAGGACATCAGATCGCCATCATAGCGACACCGGTATGCATGGACGTCTTGATCGCGCTGCGCTACAATCATATCTTTCTATCCGTATCAAGAGATATAATCCGATGTCCGGCTACCTGTTTACCTCCGAATCCGTTTCCGAAGGCCACCCCGACAAGATGGCCGACCAGATTTCCGACGCCGTGCTCGACGGCATCCTGACCCAGGATGCCAACGCGCGGGTGGCCTGCGAGACCTTCATCAAGACCGGCGCGGTGATCGTCGGCGGCGAGATCACGACCTCGGCCTGGGTGGATCTGGAAGAGCTGATTCGCGACGTGGTCGTGGAAGTCGGCTACGATTCATCGCGCGTGGGCTTCGACGGCCGCACCTGCTCGGTCATCAACATGATCGGCAAGCAGTCGCCCGATATCGCCATGGGCGTGGACCGCGCCGACCCGGAACAGCAGGGCGCCGGCGATCAGGGCCTGATGTTCGGCTATGCCGCCAACGAGACCCCGGAACTGATGCCGGCGCCGATCTACTACGCGCACCGGCTCGTGGAGCAGCAGACCCGGCTGCGCAAGCAGGCCGGCAATCCCCTGCCGTGGCTGCGGCCCGACGCCAAAAGCCAGGTTACCCTGCGTTACGAGGACGGCAAGCCGGTCGCCATCGATGCGGTCGTGCTGTCGACCCAGCACGACGAAGAGGTCTCGCTGGAAGCCCTGCGCGCCGGCGTGATGGAGCACATCATTCGCCCGGTGCTGCCGCAGGAATGGCTGCACCGCGGTACCCTGATCCACATCAACCCGACCGGCAAGTTCGTCATCGGCGGGCCGGTCGGCGACGCCGGCCTTACGGGTCGCAAGATCATCGTCGACACCTACGGCGGCATGGCCCGCCACGGCGGCGGCGCGTTCTCCGGCAAGGATCCGTCCAAGGTCGACCGTTCGGCGACCTACGCCGCGCGCTACGTGGCCAAGAACGTGGTCGCCGCGGGGCTGGCCGAGAAGTGCGAAATCCAGGTCAGCTACGCCATCGGCGTGGCCGAACCGACTTCCATCTCGGTCACCACCTTCGGCACCGCCAAAATTCCCGAAGCCCGGATCGAGGCGCTGGTGCGCGAGCATTTCGACCTGCGCCCCTACGGCATCCTCAAGATGCTCGACCTGCTCCATCCCATGTACCGCCAGACCGCCTCGCTGGGACATTTCGGCCGCCCGCCGGTCGAGACCACGGCCCCGGTGACGCGCAACGGGCGCCCCAGCGAGGATCATTTCACCGCCTTTAGCTGGGAGCGCACCGACCGCGCCCAGGCGCTGGCTTCCGCCGCCGGCCTGTAGCTTCGCCAGCACCAACCGAATCGACCCAACTGCCCATCATCAAAAGGACATCAACCATGAATGCAAGAACCGAAGACGCGCGCAAGAGCGTACTGTTCGACGACAGCATCGCTCCGACCGACCATGACTTCTGCGTCGCCGACCTGACCCAGGCCAGGTTTGGTCGCCAGGAAATTGCCATCGCCGAAACCGAGATGCCCGGCCTGATGCAGACCCGCACCGAGTACTCGGCCGACAAGCCGCTCAAGGGCGCGCGCATCGCCGGCAGCCTGCACATGACCATCCAGACCGCGGTCCTGATCGAAACCCTGATCGAGCTGGGTGCCGAAGTGCGCTGGGCCTCGTGCAACATCTACTCGACCCAGGACCACGCGGCCGCGGCCATGGCCGAGCGCGGCGTGCCCGTGTTTGCCTACAAGGGCGAGAGCCTGACCGAGTACTGGGAGTTCGCCCACCGCATCTTCCAGTGGCCCGACGGCGGCAC
>JBMCIV010000074.1:0-6628 GCA_048616735.1 Wenzhouxiangella sp.
CTGGCCGGATTGGTGGCCGAAGGCGATACCCTCATCGACCGGGTCTATCACATCGATCGAGGCTACGAGAACATCGAGGAAAAGTTCGGCCAGCTAGGGGCCGCTATCCGCCGGCTGCCGGCCTGATGGAGCGCCGCCCGCGCTCGCGCTAGGGCGCGGCACCCATCTCGGTCAAAGCGCGCCGCGCTCTTTGCCCGGCGTCATCTTCGGAGCGTGCCGCGATGCGGTAGTTTTCGATAGCCAGCTGGCGGTTGCCGAGCGCGCGCTCGGCGTTGCCCAGAAAGAGGTGCCCCTGGGCGGTGGGCAGGCGTTCGATGCTGGCCTGAAGATCGGGTCTGGCGTTGGCGTAATCGCCGAGCTGTTCGCGCACCATGCCGCGGCGCAGGTGGTGGTAGAACCAGCCCTGATCGCGCGCCAGCGCCTGGCTGTAGGCCTGCTCGGCCTCCCGGTTGCGATCCATCGAGGCCAGGGCGTCGCCTTTGAGTGAGTGAAACAGGGCCTCGCCGTCTTCCATCGCCAGCGCTTTTTCGGCCTGCTCAAGGGCGGCCTCGAAGTCGCCCTCGGCGAGCGATTCGCGGCCCTCGTCGTGCGCCTCGTAGGCCGGCTGCAGGGCCTCGAGGCGCGCGATCATGGCGCGGTAGCGTTCGGCGCCGACCTCGCCTTCGCGGCCCAGTTCGTCGGCCAGGCGCTGGTTGTTTTCCACCCGCTCCGGCGAGGGCGGATGGGAGGCGAAAAGCCCCTCGACAAAGCCCGGGTTGCGGCCCTCGGACAGGCGCACGAACGAGCGCTGCAGCGACACCGCGCCCTCCGGGCTGTAGCCGGCGGCGTGCATCCAGCGCGTGCCCCAGAGGTCGGCCTCGCGCTCGGCCTCGCGCGAGTAGCGCTGGCTGATCAGCTGGGCACCCAGCATGCCGCCGAGTACGGCGATCGTGGCGTAGTCCTCGCGCTCGGTCGCCACGCCCACCGCCACCCCGCCGAGCAGCACCGCGCCCTGGGTGAGCGCTGTGCGGGACTGCTGCTGGGCGCTGTGGCGCACGGCGGCGTGGGCGACCTCGTGGCCCAGCACAGCGGCCAGCTCGGCTTCGGATTCCATCTCGGTCAGCAGTCCGCGATTGAGCGAGACCTTGCCGCCGGGCAGCGCCCAGGCGTTGGGCACCGAGCTGTTGATGACGGCGAATTCGTAGGGCAGATCGCGCGGCGCTGGGCCGGCGACGCGCTGGCCGACTTGCTGAACATAGGCGACCAGTTCCGGATCGAGTACGAAATCGCCGCCCTGCTGCTGGCGCAGCGGCGCATAGTGCTGCTCGCCGGTAGAAATCTCCCAGTCCTTGTCGTAGAGGTTGAGCTCTCTTTCCCCGGTCACCGGGTTGACCGCGCAGCCAATGGCGATCATCGGCGCCAGTAAGGCAATCAGCAGTCGGAAAGTGAGTTTCATCGCAGATTTCCTCGCACCATGGCGAAACCGGATTTCAGTATACGTGCCGTGCTTATGGCGAGTAGCCGTAAAGCGCCACAAGCTGTCGATGGATGTCCGGATGGTGAGCTTCCAGCCATCGGGGTGCATCGAAAAAGCACTCGCTGACCACGGCGAAGAACTCCGCCGGTGATTCGGCCGCATAAGGGTCCAGCCCCGTCTCTTCGCCGCGCTCGAGTTCGGCCAGCAGGCGGTCGTAGGCGCGGCTGAACACCCGCGTCCAGGTTTGCGGCTCCATGCCGTCGGGCAAAGGCGGAAAGCCATTGGCCTCGCCGTTGCGGTGGTCGATCTGGTGGGCCAGCTCGTGGACGACCACGTTGAAGCCATCGCCCTGGCCGGAGGCGTGCACATCGCTCATGGCCACTATCACCGGGCCACGGTTCCAGGCTTCGCCTACCCTGAGGTCGCGACCGGCGTGGACCAGCCCGTCATCGTCGATTTCTTCAAGCTCGGTCACGAAAGGCTGCGGGTAGAGGACGAAGGTATGGAAATCCCGGTACCAGTCCAGCCCGCGATGGAGAACGGGCAAGGCCGCGAGCAGGGCGACGCTGAGGCAGTCCTCCCGGCTGGGTTCATAGCCGCTGCCGCCCAGGAAAGTCTTGTGCGCCATGATCTCGCTGGCGCGCTCGCCCAGGCGCTCACGCTGCGGCGCGCTCAAGCCCGCCAGCACCGGAAAGCGGCTGAGCGCGGCTTTAAGGCTTTGACGGTCGCAGACTAGCTCGGCCGGCGCCGGCCTTGACCGAAAAAAATCCAGTACTCGATTCAGCATTTCCGGCCCAGCGCGTACACTTTGAGTCATGACCGACAAAGCTTACAACGTCAACCCCTCTTCGGAAGTCGTGTCCCTGGCCAGGGCGCTGATCGAGCGACCGTCGGTGACCCCCGATGATGGCGGCTGCATGGATGTGATCGAACCGCGTCTGCGGTCGGCGGGTATGGCGGTGGAGTTTCTGGATTGTGGCGAGGTGCGTAATCTGCTCGCCGTGCACGGTGCCGGCGCGCCCCACCTGATGCTGCTCGGGCACACCGACGTGGTGCCGCCGGGGCCTTTGGAAGACTGGACCCGTCCCCCGTTCGAGGCCGCCGTGCGCGACGGCCTGCTCTTCGGTCGCGGCGCGGCGGACATGAAAGGATCGGTTGCCGCCATGGTGGTGGCGGTGGAGCGCTTTCTGGCCGACCACCCCGACCACCCCGGCACGCTGTCGCTGCTGCTGACCTCGGATGAGGAGGGGCCGGCCGAGCACGGCGTGCGCGCCGTGGTGCCGGTGCTGAAAAAGCGCGGCCTGCTGCCCGATGCCTGCCTGGTGGGCGAACCGTCCAGCCGCGAGCGGCTGGGCGACGTCATGCGCATCGGTCGACGCGGCAGCATCCAGGCCCGACTGACCGTGCGCGGCGTGCAGGGTCACACCGCCTATGCCCATCCGGCCGATAACCCGGTCCATCGGGCCGGCCCGCTGCTGGCCGAGCTCGGCCAGCTGAGCTACGACGACGGCGACGACGATTTTCCGCCCACCAAGCTGCAGATTTCCAACCTGAAGGCCGGGACGGGGGCGGAAAACGTCACCCCGGGGCTGCTCGAGGTCCGGTTCAATATCCGCAACAACCCGCACAGCCCGGCCGACGTGCTCAAAGACCGCCTCGAGGCCATCATCCAGGCCCATGACCCGGGGCCGTGGTGTCTGGAGTGGCGAGTGTCCGGGGAGCCGTTCGGTCCGGCCCGGGGCGCGCTGCCGGCGGCGGTCAGCGCGGCCTGCCGCGAAGTCCTGGGGTTCACGCCCGAGGCCGATACCGGCGGCGGCACGTCCGACGGACGTTTCCTGGGCCCGGCGGGGGTGAGCGTGGTCGAAATGGGGCCGGTCAACCGCAGCATCCACCAGGTCGATGAGCACGTATCGCTCGACGATCTTGCGCGCCTGCCGGATCTCTACCAGGCAACCCTCAAACGCTTTTTGTGCAGCGGCCCGGCTTGATGCGCATTCTGATCGTGGCGCTGATCGTGCTGCTGATTGCGACCCAGCTGCGCTTTTGGCAGGAGCTGTCTGCGGTTCAGGATTTGCGCGTCCAGCTCGACGAACAGCTCGAAGCCAATGCCCGGCTGCAGGCGCGCAACGATGCGCTGGCCGCCGAAGTCGACGACCTGCGCCAGGGCCAGGCCGCGATCGAAGAGCGGGCCCGCTCCGAGCTTGGCCTGATTCGCGCCGGCGAAGAATTCTTTCTCATCGTCGACCCGGACAGCGTCGACGTACCGCGCCAGACGCCCGAAGACGCTGAGCCAGAAGGCTGAGCGCCGTGGCCGTCTTTCGCTTCGGGCCCTTTGATTTCGACCCGCGCCAGGGCCGGCTGGAGCACCGCCCGACGCGCCAGCAGGTCACGCTTCGACCCCAGGTGGCCCGCCTGCTTGAGGCGCTGGTCGAGCGACCGCGGGAGGTGGTGGACCGGGAGAGCTTGTGCCGCGCCGTCTGGGACGAAGGGGCGGTGGTCGATTTCGAGGCAGGCCTGGCCGCCGCCCTGCGCGAGCTGCGCTCGGAGATCAAGGCGCTGGATCCATCTCAAGAATGGATTCAGACCGTGCCGCGCCGCGGTGTTCGCCTGGCCGGCGCGGTTCGGGTGGTCGACGCCACAGGCTCGGGATCGCCGCAGCGAGCACGGCGCTTTATCGCCGCCGCGGCGGTGGTCTTGGTGCTGGTTGTTGCGACGGCGATGCTGGCCTGGCAAGAGTTGCGGCCTGAGCGGCCGCTGGAAAAAGCATCGGGCACTCTGGCCGTGCTCCCTTTCAGCCAGTTTGGCGAGCCGCCCGCGGGCAGCCCCAGGCTGGACCTGCTGCTCGCCGACAGACTGCTGGTGGAGTTGTGGAAACGCCGTCCAGAGGGCCTGACCCTGATCGGGCGCGCCTCGCTGGCGCCGTATGCTGGGCGCGACAACATCGCTGCCCTGGTGGCGCGTGATCTTGGCGTCGACCGGCTCATCGAGGGCAGCGTCGTGTTCGAGCCGGATAGCGTGGACGTCTCGGCGCGCCTGCTGGCCATGCCCGAGGGGCGCATTCTGTGGTCCGACAGCCGCCGCTACCGGAGCGAGGAGATGGCGAGCCCCGGCGACATCGCCGCCGCGCTGGTTGATTCGCTGGTGCGCGCCTGGCCCCCGCCGCCGCCATGACCGACACCGTTTCAGGCCGATTTCAGGAAAATTTCTGGTCCCTGCCATGGCGCCGCTCCGGTCGCGCGAACAGACTGAGCGCTCCTGTCGTCAAAAAAGGAGAGACTTTCATGAATGCTGCGAAGACGGTTTTCGCAATGGTGCTGGTGCTGTTCGGGTCGCTGTCCGTGCCGGCGGCGGCCGCTGAATTGCCCACCACCAACCCGGGCCCCCATGCGGCCAAGATCAGCGGCGTGCAGGGGCAGACCCTCAAGGACCGGTTCGGGGTACGTTTCGTCGGTATCGATGGACGCAATATCCTGCCCCGCGCCGTGATGTGGCTGGAGCCGGGTCGCTACGAGCTCACGGTCCTGGTCGACGCGGCTTATTTCAGGCCGCCGGTGGCCGGCATCCGGCGCAGCCGTGAGCAAAGCGGGGCCAACACCATCGAGGTCGAGGTCGAAGCGGGCAAGACCTATGAGATCCGCGGCTTTCTCAACCGCGAAGAGCCGGTCGAAAACGCGCTTTCGGTGATTCTCTGGAAGGTCGAGGAATGATGCCGCTGTTGAACCTGGAGCCTGCATGAGCGAGAGTTTTGCCTGGGGCGGGCCGGTCGGGCGCGGTTTGATCCGGGCCCGGCCGGATGATTTCGAGGTTGAAGAAGTGCTCGGTCACCAGCCCAGCGGGGCGGGCGAGCACCTGTGGCTGTGGGTCGAAAAACGCGAGCAGAATACCGTTGACGTTGCCGCCATGCTGGCCCGGGCCGCCGGGCTGCATCCGCGCCAGGTCAGTTTCGCCGGCCTCAAGGACCGCAACGCCGTGACCCGGCAGTATTTCTCGCTCCACCTGGCCGGCCGCGACGACCCCGACTGGCGGGCGGCGGATCTGCCGGGGGTGCGCGTGCTGTCGGGGCAGCGCTCGGCGCGCAAGATCCAGCGCGGTCGCCTGCACGGCAACCGCTTTACCCTGGTGGTACGCGCGCTTACGGGCGATCGCGAGGAGATCGAGCAGCGTCTGCTGCGCCTGCGCGATCACGGCGCGCCCAATGGTTTCGGCGAACAGCGCTTCGGCGGCAACAACGTCGCGCGTGCCCGGGCCCTGTTTGCCGGTGAACTCAAGCCCAAACCTTCGAAAAACAAGCGCGGCTTCTACCTTTCGGCCGCCCGCAGCCTGCTGTTCAACCGGGTCCTGCAGCGGCGCATCGATGACGGCAGCTGGAACCGCATCCTCGAAGGCGAGGTCGCCATGCTCGACGGCAGCCGCTCGTTTTTTTTGCCCGAACCCGCCGACCCGGCCATCGGCGAACGCTGCCAGCGGCTCGATGTGCATCCTACCGGCCCGCTGGCCGGTGCCGGGGACAGTCCGCTGACGGGCGAGGTGGCCGAACTCGAGCAGGCCGTGTTCGCGGCCGAGCCCGAGCTACTGCGCGGGCTGCAGCGCTTTGGGTTGCGCCACGAGCGCCGGCCGCTGCGCATGCGCGTCGGTGAGCTTGAATGGAGCTGGCCGCAACCCAACACTTTAAGGCTTGCCTTTACCCTGGGCCAGGGCAGCTACGCTACTTCGGTCCTCAGAGAGCTGATTGCCTATGACCTTTCGACTGAAAGCCGCCTCGGGTCCGCGCACGGGCGAGGCCTTTGAACTGGACGACGACACGCGGATCGGCAGCGGTCCGAGCAGTCAGATCCGCCTGGACGGCATCGCCGATGAGCACGCCCGTATCCGTTTTGACGGCGATCGCCTGACCCTGGAAGCCAGCGCCGAGACCCACGTCAACGGCGATCCGGTGACCAGCCGGGCGCTGAAATCCGGCGATGAGATTCGCCTAGGCCCCAACCGCTTCGTCCTCCAGGCGCCCGGGCTGCGTCCCCCCAGCGTGCTGAGCGAAACTGAGCGCCGCGGACTGAGTCCGTGGGCGTGGGTGGCGATCGGCGCCGCGGCCGCCGCCAGCGGACTGGCAGCGCTGTACGTTTTGGTGGGGGGAATGTGACCCGAACCCTTTAAACTCCCCCATGGCCCAACCGT
>JBMCIV010000075.1:0-6625 GCA_048616735.1 Wenzhouxiangella sp.
TTCCGGTTGTGTTCGACTGCAACGCCAAGCGACGGGCAGACCTGCACGACGGCGTCGAAATGGATCGCGACGGTCATCTGCCCGGGGCCGACTGGCGCGCGCTGGCGGCGGACGATCCGGCCCTGGCCATTGCCTGCCGCGATCAGAGCTAAGCGTCTACCACCAAAGTCGAAGCGCAACCGCGCCGGCCGCTTGCTACCGTAGCTTTCCAGAGGAGGCTGAGCGCATGGCCCGCAACATTCTCATTGCCGACAACGAAGCCAATCTGCTCATGTCGCTGGAGTACCTGATGCAGCGCCAGGGCTTTGGGGTCAGCCTGGCGCGCGACGGTCTTGAGGCCATGACGGCGATCCGCCGACAGGCGCCCGACCTGGTCATCGTCGACGCGGCCATGCCCGGGCAGTCCGGTTTCGAGATCTGTCAGCAGGTGCGCGCGGATCCTCGGTTGCGCGCGATGCCTATCGTGATGCTCAGCGCAAAAGCGCGCGCGACCGACATCGCCAAGGGCAGGGCCATGGGAGCCGATGCCTATGTGGTCAAGCCTTTTTCCACCAACGAGCTGGTCGACCAGGTCTGTAACCTGCTCGACCAGGGCCGATGAAACCCCTGGACTGGCGCCTGGTCCTGGCGGTCACCATCGTCGGCCTGGTCTGCCTGGCCTGGCTGGGCGTGGCCGGCGTCCTGCTTTGGGCGGTGCTCGATCCCGACGACTGGCAAACCGTGCTCGAAGCACTCGGCGGCAAGGGCGGGCTGCTGCTGCTGCTGTGGGCAGGGTCTCTGGTGCCCACCGCGGCCGCCCTGCGTCACCTGATCGAGCACTACCTGCGCGCCCCGGCCAAGCTGGCCGAAGAAGCCAGACTCCTGCTCGAAACCGACGTCCAGCGGCTGCCCACGCCGCGCGGCAGCGCCGAAAACCGGCGCCTGGCCGAGGTGATCGGGCAACTGGTCGCGCAGCGCGAGGCGCTCAAAGAAGACATGGACCAGCGCGTCCGGGCCGCCGGCCGCCAGACCGAACTCGAAAAGAACCGGCTGGCCGCGCTGATGTCGGAGCTGACCAAGAGCGTGGTCGTGTGCAATCTCGACGGTCGAATCCTGCTCTACAACAACCGCGCTCGACTGCAGTTTCGGCGCCTCTCGCGCCTGCCAACCCCGGCCGGCGGCGCCGAATTGATGGGCCTGGGCCGCTCGATCTATACCGTACTCGACCGCAAGCTGGTCAACCACGCCCTGGAAAACGTCCAGCGGCGCCTGCGGCGAGGCGCCAGCGCCCCGTCGGCGCAGTTCGTGACCGCAACCCCCAGCGGCAAGCTCCTGCGGGTCCAGATGACACCGGTACGCGACGTTGAAACCGACGACAGCGGGGCCAGAACCACCGACAGCATGACCGGCTTCGTGCTGCTGATCGAAAACATCACCGCCGACATGGAGGCCGATGCCGAAAAAGACCGCATCCTGACCAGCCTGACTGAGGGCAGCCGCTCGGCGCTGGCCAACGCCCGGGCCGCCGCCGAGGTGCTGGAGTTGCCGGACGTGCCCGAGAGCCTGCGTGGACGACTGATCGGCGTGATCCGCCAGGAAATCCAGGGGCTCAGCGACCGGATCAATCAGCTCCAGCCGACTTCGGCCACCGCCCTGCGTTCGCGCTGGCCGCTGGAAGACATGCTCGGCGACGACCTGGTCGAGGCCGGCCTGCGGCGCCTTGAATCAGAGCTCGACCTGCAGGTCGAGGCCGAACCCGGCGACCAAAGCATCTGGCTGAAAGTCGAGAGCTTCACCCTGCTCCAGGCCATGCTCCACCTGGCCGGGCGCCTGCGCGACCGCTGCCGCGTGCGGTCGCTCGCCCTGCGCGTGGGCCAACAGGCAGGCCAGGGCGCGCTGGATCTGATCTGGATGCCCTGCGACGGGGCGAGCGACAAAGCCGAGCTGGGCTGGGACCGGGAACCGATCCAGGTCGGCTCCGAAACGCTGTCGTTGACGGTGCGCGATGTACTCGAACGTCACGGCGGGGAATGCTGGATCGAGCAGGAAATCTACGACGCGCGCCATCGCTGCTTTTTTCGCCTGCTGCTGCCGCTGGCCACGCCCCAGGAAGAGCTGCCGGCCGCCACCTTCATGCGCCATGAAAGCCGCCCCGAGTATTACGACTTCGATCTGTTTCGGACCACGCAACGCAGCCGCAGTCTCGACGACAGTCCGCTGACCGAGCTGGCCTACACGGTGTTCGATACCGAGACCACCGGCCTGAATCCCGCCGAAGGCGACGAGATCATCCAGATCGGCGCGGTGCGCATCGTCAACGGCAAGGTACTCACGCACGAATTTTTCGATCAGCTGATCGACCCGAAGCGGATCATTCCGCCGGCCAGTATCCCGATCCACGGCATCACCCCGGACATGGTCAAGGGCCAGCCGCCCATCGACGTCGTGCTGCCCAGCTTTCACGGGTTCTGCGAGGATACCGTCCTGGTGGCCCACAACGCCGCGTTCGACATGCGCTGCCTGCAGCTCAAGGAAAAGCAAACCGGCCTGCGCTTCGATCACCCCGTGCTCGACACCCTGCTGCTGTCGGCGCTGGTGCATGAAAACCAGGACTCGCACCGCCTGGAAGCGATCGCCGAGCGTTTCGGGCTGACCATCATCGGTCGCCATACCGCCATCGGCGATGCCATGGTGACGGCAGAGATCCTGGTCAAACTCATTCCGCTTCTGGCCGAAAAAGGCATTCATACTCTTGGCCAGGCGCGCGCGGCGGCCGAGAAGACCTACTATGCCCGGGTCAACTACTGAAAGTTTGAAGGAGACCAACCCCATGCGCCCTGCAGATTCCTGCGCCTTTCTGGCTCGGGTGCCCCCGTTTTCGGAGCTGCCGAGCGAAGAGATCGACCAACTGATCGGCGCCTGCCGGACGATGAATTTCGACGCCGGAGATCGCGTCGGCCGGTTCGACCAACCGGGAGAACACGGCCTCTATGTGATCGCAACCGGCGCGGCGGTGCTCAAGGCCGCCGACGGTCGACCGCTGGAGCAGCGCGGTGAAGGAGAGTTGTTCGGGCACGCCATTCGCTTCGACGGCGCCAGCTGCAGCTACGAGGTCGAGGCCAGCGAAGACCTGGAAGTGCTTTACCTGGGCGCTGAAGAGCTCGCTGCGCTGGGTCAGCGCCAGCCCCACTTCACCAGGTTCTTAAGCGACGGCCCCGGCGCGCGCCTGCGAAGCGCCGAGGGACGTCGACCGGCTCGACTGGGCGAGCTGCCGCTGCGCGCGCCCGTCACCGGCGATCCGCAAAGCTCGATCAGGGAAATCGCCACGCTGATGAGCCGCCACCAGGTCAGCTGCGTGCCGCTGGTTCGCGACGGCGCCCTGGTCGGTATCGTCACCGACCGCGATCTGCGCAACCGCGTGCTCGGTGGCAACGTCGACCCGGCGCTTGCGATCACGCAGGTCATGACCCCGGACCCGGTCACGGTCACCACTGGGCACCGTATCGAGGATGCACTGGTAGAAATGATGCGCCTGGGCATTCACCATTTGCCGGTGATGGACGATGACGGCCGGCTGACCAGCGTGATCAGCTCCGGCGACCTGCTGCGGCAGCAGTCGCCGCACCCTTTGCGGCTGGTGCGCGACATTCAGCGCGCGCAAAGCCCGTCGGCGATCGCGGACCTGGCGCGCCAGGGGCCCGGCATGCTCGCCGCCATGGCCCGCCAGGGCAGCCAGGTGACCGAAGTCGGGCGGGTGGCCAGCATGATCACCGATGGCGCCACCCGGCGCTTGCTGTCCCTGGCCCAGGATCAGCTCGGCCAGGCTCCCATGGACTGGGCCTGGATGGCCTTCGGCTCCCAGGCCCGGCTGGAGCAGGGCCTGATCAGCGACCAGGACAACGGCCTGCTGCTGGCCGAATCACCCACCGGCGAGGCGGCCGAATACTTCCGGAAAATGGCCGAGTTCGTGTGCGACGGCCTCAATGACTGCGGCTACGTCTATTGCCCCGGCGGGGTCATGGCCAAGGGCGAGTGGCGCATGGGATACGTCGACTGGCGCAAGACCTTTTCCGGCTGGATGGTCGAACCGAAGCCAAAGTCGGTGATGCAGTCGAGCATCTTTTTCGACATGCGCGGCGTCGCCGGCGACATGGGCATGGCCCGGCGCCTCCACGCCGAGGTTCTGGAACAGGCCAGCCAGAGCAAGATCTTTCGACGCTTCCTGGCCGCTGAATCCATGGGCCACCGCCCGCCGCTGGGCCTGTTTCGACAGTTTGTGCAAGAACACGACGGCGAGAAAAGCCAGGGCCTGAACTTGAAAAAACGCGGCGTAATTCCGATCGTCGACCTGGCCCGGGTGCGCGCGCTGGAAGGCGCCATCGGCGCGGTCCATACCGAGGAACGCCTGCGCGCGGCCGGCGAGCAGGGCATCATGAACGAGCGCGATGCCGACGACCTGATTCACGCCCTGCGCTTTATCGGCAACGTGCGCCTGCGCCACCAGGTCGCGCTGTTCGAGCGCGGCGAAAAACCCAACCACCTGGTCGACCCGGACGAGCTATCCGGTCTGCACCGGCGCTATCTGCGCTCGGCGTTCGGCATCGTTCGCACCGCCCAGGAAGCCCTGTCGAACCGCTACCAGGTCTGACTTAAGGCTCGAGAATCACCCGATAGGCCACGCCGCGGCGCAGGATCTCCAGTATCAGCGGCGCTTCGGCGTCCAGCGGGAAGCGCTGGCGCATCTGGGCTAAGTCGGCCAGCGGTTTTTGGTTGAGACCGACGATGAGGTCACCGGGCCGCAGGCCGGCGCGCCAGGTCGCAGAATTGCGGCGGACCTCTTCGATCAGCACCCCGCCGGTCCGGCCGCGCTGGGGCACGTGGACCAGCGTCAGCCCGTCCAGCCGTTCGTCGAGGCGGCGCCCGGAAATCCGCGCATCCAGGTTCTCTGCCAGCACCAGGCGCGTCGAACGCTCGCGCCCTTGGCGCACGTACCGAACCACCACTTCGCTGCCGATCGCCAGCAGGCCCTCGATATTGCGCAAGCCCTGGGCATCGCGCACCTCACGATCGTCGATCGCCGTGATGACGTCGCCGGCCCGCAGCCCGGCCTGGTCGGCCGGAGAGTCCGGCGCCAGTCGCGTAATCACCGCTCCCGCCGAGACCTCGACATCGAGCGCTTCACGCAGCCGCCCGTCTAAGTCCTGCACCTCCACGCCCAGCGATCCGCGCCGAACCTCGCCGTAGCGCACCAGCTGGTCCATCACGTACTGCGCGGTGCTGGCCGGAATGGCGAAGCCGATGCCGACGTTGCCGCCCGAGGGCGTGAAAATGGCGGTGTTGATGCCGATCAGGCGGCCGCCCAGATCGATCAGCGCGCCGCCCGAATTGCCCGGGTTGATCGAGGCATCGGTCTGGATGAAGTTCTGGTACTCCAGCCCGCGCAGGCCAGACCGGCCCAGCGCGGAGACGATGCCGGAGGTCACGGTCTGGCCCAGGCCAAACGGATTGCCTACGGCGACGACGAAATCTCCCACCCGCAGGCGCTGGTCCGAAAACAGCGGCAGGGCGTCCAGGTCATCGGCCTGGATGCGGATCACGGCCAGATCGGTCTCGCGGTCGGCGCCGACCAGTTCGGCGGCGTACTCGCGCCCGTCTTGCAGGGTGACGGCAATATCGTCGGCGCCGTCGATGACGTGGTTATTGGTCAGCACGTGTCCGGACTCGGCGTCCACGATCACGCCCGAGCCCAGCGACTGCTGGACGCGTTCGCGCGGTAGGCTGGGAACGTTGAAGAAATGCCGGAAAAAGGGATCGTCGGAAAACGGGCTGGAGCGAACCTGCACCCGGGTCCGGGTGTGCACGTTGACCACGGCTGGCGTAACCTGCTCCAGAATCGGCGCCAGCGAAGGCAGCGGCCGACCATCGACCTCGGCCGGCAAGGCGGCCGCGCCGGGTCGAGCCAGCATGAGTAGAAGAACCGCCAGGAGCGAAAGGAACTTGTTCATCATCAAACTCACGAGCAAAATTCACGCCTTTCGACTGTGCACTGCCGCGGTTGGTTCACTGGCGCCTCGCTGCGGCACTGGTTCGGACGAGGGGTTATGGGTAGAATCACCAGATCTTGGGGGCTGACGACAGGTCAAACACAAGATGTTGCATCTTGACCAGCAAGTACTGCGCACCGACGTCACCGGCATGCCGATCGAATGGATCGGCTACCAGGACGCGGTTCGCCTGATCGTTCTGGGCCAGGTCAGCTACGCCCTCGGTCGCGTGCTCTACCATCTCCACGGCGGCGTCAACGCCCTGACCGGGCAGCGAACGGTCATTCCAGTCAATGCCATTGTCGCCACCCAGGGCAGCCACCCCGACGCCCACCGTTTTTACGGCCGCTACACCCCGCCGCTGTCGAATCGGGCGCTGTTTCGCCGCGACGAAAACATCTGTCTTTACTGCGGCAACCAGTTCCATCACAGCGACCTGTCGCGCGATCACGTCAAGCCGCTCGCGCAGGACGGCGTCGACACCTGGGCCAACGTGGTGACCGCGTGCAAGCGCTGCAACAACCACAAGGGGTCGCGCACGCCCGAAGAGGCCGGCTTGCAGCTGCTGGCGATTCCGTTCGCGCCCACGCACGCCGAGTACG
>JBMCIV010000076.1:0-6611 GCA_048616735.1 Wenzhouxiangella sp.
CCCAGCTCGTGCCTGCTCTCCTCGGCGCCGATCTCGATGATTACGATGCAGGTGCGCTTGGTGATCTCCGAGGCCTTGAGGCCGAAACGACGCGCCAGGTTGACCACCGGCACGACCTCACCGCGCAGGTTGATCACGCCCTGAATGAAGTCCGGCATCATCGGCACCTTGGTGATCTTGCCGTACTCGAGGATCTCCTTGACGTTGAGAATGCCGAAGGCATAGGTCTCGGACTGCAGCTTGAAGGTCAGGTACTGGTTCTCGTCGCTGCCGGCCGCGCCCAGGCCAGTGGCGGTCACCGCCGTGGACTGGCCCTTGACGGGCAGGCTGGACTTGGTGTTGGTCTGCGTCATTGTTTTCTCCGGTTGGAGTCCATTCAGTGGTTGGCGGCGGTGCGCTCACCGCGCGTGATCTGCTGCACCAGGCCTTGTACGTCCAGGATCAGCGCGACTTCCCCGCTGCCCATGATGGTCGAGCCGCTGATGCCGCTCAAGCCGGTAAACACCGGGCCCAGCGGCTTGATCACGGTCTGGAATTCGCCCATCAGGCGATCGACCACCAGGCCGACCGACTGGCCTTCGGCCCTGACCACGACTACCGAGCGACGCTTGGGACGCTCGCCCTGGACGCCGAACCGGTGCCGGATATTGACCAGCGGCAGCACGTTGCCGCGCAGGTTGATGTAGGTCTGGCCGTCGCGTTCGGTCTGGTCGACTTCCGAGAACTCGACGCACTCCTGGACCACATCCAGCGGCACCACGAAAGCCGCCTTGCCCACACCGACCACGAAACCGTCGATGATCGCCAGGGTCAGCGGCAGGATGATACGAATCGTCGTGCCCTCCCCCGGCGCCGAATCGATCTCGGTGCGACCGCGCATCTCGATGACGTTGCGGCGGACCACGTCCATGCCGACCCCGCGCCCGGAAATGTTAGAAACCTTCTCGGCGGTCGAAAAGCCGGGCCTTAGAATCAGGTCGAAGATCTCGGCGCGGCTGAGCTGCTGGTCCTCGCCGACCATGCCCTTCTCGCGCGCCTTGGCCAGGATCTTGTCCGGATCCAGGCCACGCCCGTCGTCACCGACCTCGATCACGATATTGCCCGAATCGTGATAGGCGTTGAGGCTGATGGTGCCGGTCACGGGCTTGCCGGCCGCTTCGCGCTCGGCCGAAGACTCCAGGCCGTGATCGACGGCGTTGCGGACCAGGTGCATCAGCGGATCGCCGATTTTTTCGACCACGGACTTGTCGAGCTCGGTGTCGGCGCCGGTAATGGCCAGGTCGACTTCCTTGTCGAGATCGCCGGCCATGTCGCGCACCACCCGCTGGAACTTGCTGAAGGTCGCACCAATGGCCACCATGCGCAGCTTCAGCGAGGCATCGCGCATTTCTTCGAGCAGATCGTTGAGCTTGGACATGGACTCGACCAGCTCGGGATTGCCCAGGATCTGGGCCTGCAGAAACGTTCCGGCCCCGGCCGTGACCAGCTCGCCGACCAGGTTGATCAGGTGATCGAGCTTGTCGGCATCCACGCGCAGGCTTTTTTGCTTGCGGTTGATGGCGTCGCGCATCTGGCTCTGTTTCTGGGCGGCGGCGTCAACCACCGGCGTGAGGCGATCATCGTCCTGGGTAACGATTTCTCCCAGGCGGCGCGACTGGTCAGCTTCCTCGGCTGCGGTCTGCAGCGCCAGCGCCTTGGCGAGCTCGGCCTCGGTCAGGGCCCCGCACTCGACCAGAATCTCGCCGATCCGGCGGTCGCTGTCCTCGCTCATGGCGTTGACCAGGTCGATGTAGTCCGACAGTCGGGAGTACGGCGCCAGAATGTGGATGTCGCTGTCTTCGCGGATGAACTCGAAGACATCCTCGATCTCTTTTTTGGTGGCCGAGGACATGAAGCGGATTTCGAAGCCCAGGTAGCAGTCTTCGGGATCGTAATCGGCCAGGTCGGGCAGCCAATCGTCCAGGATCAGGATGTGGCGGACGCTGCCGATATTCTCCAGAAAACGCAAAAACGAGATCGGATCGAAGCCGTCGCGAAACGAGTTGCGCCCAAAGCGCAGCGAGATATGCCAGCAGTCGTTGTCGACGGTCTCGTCGTTTTCGTTGACCGGGTAGCCGGACGCCGGCTCAACCGCGGTGCCCGCGGACGGCAAGCCGGCTTTGTCGGCGTCCGGCGCGGCGTGGTCTTCCAGGTAAGCGCCCAGCTCGACGATCAGGGCCCGGCTGAGGATGCGGCTGTCTTCGCTGACCTCGCCGTCGGCCTCGCTCTCGTCGACCAGCGTGGCAATGTGGTCCTGGCAGCGCAGCAGCAGCGAAATCAGCTCCGGCGAGACCCCAACGTCGCCGTCGCGCATCCGGTCGAGCAGGTTTTCGACCACGTGGGTGAAATCAACAATCCCGTCGAGGCCAAACAGCGAGGCCGAACCCTTGACCGTGTGGGCGGCGCGGAAGATGGCGTTGAGCGTTTCGGGCAGGTCTTCGGGCTCCTGCTGCTCGATCTCGAGCAGCTGGGCCTCCATGTCCTCGAGCATCTCGCGGGCTTCGGTGAAATAAGTCTGCAGCGCGGCTTCCATGCTCATGCGCTTTCTCCCTCGGACTGGCCGGGCTGCGTGCGCCGCGCGCTGCCCTGTTCGCCGGGCATCACCACCGGGTCGCCGAACCACGACACCAGCCCCAGGGTTTCGAAGACATCGATGACCGGCTGGCTGTGGTTGACCAAAGCGCAGTGATGACCGCGCGCCTGGCAGTGCCGGCGCGCCAGCATCAGCAGCTGGGCGCAGCTGGTATCTAAGTCGCTGACGGCCGACAGATCGACGACCAGGCTTTCGTCGCGCTCGAGCAACGGCAGGAACTCGTTGGCCAGCGCCTGGGCCTGGTAGATGGTCAGCTCGCCCTCCAGCGCGATCTGGCTGACCCCGTCCCGTGATTCCACCTGCAGCATGATGTCTCCCGGCGCTTGCGCGCTACTGAATCAGTTTGTTGACCGCCGCCAACATCTGCTGGGGCTGGAACGGCTTGACCACCCACGCCTTGGCGCCGGCCGCGCGGCCTTCGTCTTTCTTGTTGGCCGCCGACTCGGTGGTCAGCATGATCACCGGCGTAAAGCGGGTATCCGGGCGCTTCTTGACCTCTTTCAGGAAGGTCAGCCCATCCATGTTGGGCATGTTGACGTCGCTGATGATCAGGTGAACGCGTCCGCCGTCAAGTTTGGCCAGGCCGTCGACGCCGTCGCAGGCTTCGACCACGCGGTAGCCAGACCCTTTCAGCGCCAGCACCACCAGCTGGCGCAGGGACGCCGAGTCGTCGACAATCATTACCGTCTTTTCCAAGGCTGAGCCTCCGCTAAAATTCAATCATGGCTAGAAGAATTCGATCTCCGATTCTTTCTCGGCCCGGTGTTCTTCGCCCCTGTGGTTGCGATGCTGGTCAAGCATGGTGTAGCTCGCCTGCATCTTGGCCAGCCACGCGTCGGCGTCGAAATCCAGCTTCTGGATGCGACCGTCGGCATCCTTGGCTTCGCTGATCTCCTGCTCCAACTCGCGTAGGTTGTGGCTGACCTGGGTCAGAATCTGGCTGACCCGATCCTGGAACTGCAACTCCACGATCAGCTGTTCGATGACGCGCCGAACCCCTTGTGCATCCTCACGCAAATTGCTGGAAGACTGCTGCAGCTGCCCGATCACTTCGCGCGATTTGGTGATCACGTGATCGATGCTCTGCTCGGTCTGGGCCAGCTGCTCGCTGGACAGGTTGAGAGCGTTTTCTGCAGTATCGACCGTTGACTCGATCGACTTTTTGATCGAGGTCACTTTTTCGGTCATTTGGGTCGCGGTTTCGCGCGAGCGCGACGAAAGACTCCGAATCTCGGTTGCCACCACCGAGAACCCCTTGCCGGCCTCGCCGGCCCGCGCCGACTCGATACCGGCATTGAGCGCGAGCAGATTGGTATGGTCGGCAATCGAAACCACCTCGGTGGCCATGTCCTGCAGCTCGGTCGTGAAGGTCTTGAGCTGGCGCAGCTCTTCGAGCATCTGCTGGCGCGACTGCTGGGTCTGGCGCAGCGCGCTGACCGCGTCCGACAGATCGCTCTGGCTGCTGTTGAGGGTGCCGATGACCTGGTCGCTGCCGTCGGTCTCCGAGGACGCCGAGACCGACTGGTTGAGGCTGTCGATCAGGTAGCTGAACTGCTGCATCAGCCCCGAGACCGACTCTTCGACGTAGCGGTTGGAATGATCAATGTGGCGCGACCAGATCGGCAGCGACTCACCGACCAGCTGTTCCAGGGCGCCGTCCGGCGCCGCAGCGGCGGCGGCTTCGGCCTGGGATCGCAGACTTGCTGTTTGCTGACGATGCATCCACAAGGCGCTCAAGCCTGCCGCCACGAGTATCGCCGCGCTCAGCGCAGCCGATAGAAAACTGACCCCGACCAGACCCCACAGACCGGCAACCGCCAGCAACGCTGGACCGAAGACCGCCAGCACGATGCTGCGGCCGTTGCCCCGGGGCTCGATGGTTGGAACGACTTTACTGGCCTGCATGACTTCCAGACCCTCCTTGCTGTTGGACATCATAACGTAATGCCTTAAAAAATATGCGGTCTCGTGGCCGGATACTGCAAGCCCGGTGCCAGCGATTCAGGCGCTGTCACGCGCCGCCGCCAGCGCCAGCAGCGCCTGCGGAATCTCGCCCAGCGGCAGCACCTGGTCGCTGGCGCCCAGACGAACGGCCGCACCGGGCATGCCCCAGACCACGCTGGTGGCTTCATCCTGGACCAGGGTTTCGGCACCGGCCTCGTGCAGCGCCTTCAGCCCGCGCGCGCCGTCGTCTCCCATGCCCGTCAGCAGCACGCCGATGGCGTGCTTGCCGACGTGGCGCGCCGCGGTCAGAAACAGCACGTCCACGCTCGGTCGGTGGCGGTTGACGCGCTTGCCGTCGTGCACCTGGCACACCCACTCCAGCCCCGACCGTCCGACTCCCAGGTGGCGGTCGCCGGGGGCGATATAGGCATGGCCGGGCTGAATGCGCATGCCGTCCTCGGCCTCGCACACCGTCATTGCCGAGTGCTGGTCCAGGCGCTCGGCGAAGGGCTGACTGAAAGAGGCCGGAATGTGCTGGGCGATGACCATGGGCGGGGCCGTGGCCGGCAGCACCTCGAGGATTTCGCGCACCGCCTGGGTGCCCCCGGTCGAGGCGCCCATCACCACCAGGCGCCGGCGCGAGGGCGTGAAGCGCTCGATGCGCGGCGCCGGCGCAGCGCGCAGCGTGCGCGGACGAGAACTGGCCGCCGACTTGACCTTCTCGATCAACTCCTGGGCGTATTCTCCGAGCGTCTCGCCGATATCGGCCTGCGGTTTGCCGACGTAGTCCACTGCGCCCAGCGCCAGCGCCTTGAGGGTTTCGTCGGCGCCGTGCTGGGTCAGGGTCGAGACCATGACCACCGGCATCGGTCGCAGCCGCATCAGGTTTTTCAGGAACGTGATGCCGTCCATGCGCGGCATCTCGATATCCAGGGTAATCACGTCCGGGTTGAGCAACTTGATCTTGTCGCGGGCGACGAAGGGATCGGGCGCGCTGCCCACCACTTCGATCTCAGGATCGCTGTCGAGCACCTTGGTCAGGATGGTGCGCACCAGCGCGGAATCGTCGACGATCAGAACACGAACCATGGAAAAACCCTCTTTCAACCCGGCGGCGGATCGGCACCCAGCTGGGCCATCGCGACCCGCTCGCTTTTGAGCATGACCTGGCCGTCGCCGGAATCCACGTAACGAACAAAGGCGCGGCCGGTGTGGGTATCGAAGCGCACCTGGCGCGAGACCCGCTTGCCGACCTCCTGGGCGACAATGGCAATGCCCTGTCCTTCCAGAAAACTTCGGGCAAATTCGATATTGTCCAGGCCGACGCGGTTGTTCGGCCCCATCGCGCCGGCGCCGCCGAACAGCTTGGCCTGCAGGCGTGCCCGGCGCGCGCCCAGCCGCTCCATCCCGTGCAAAATCCAGGGCAGCGCATCGGTTCCGAAGCGAACGTCGTCGGGCGGCGGCGAGCGATCGTTGCCGCGCGGCAGCATGAAGTGATTCATTCCGCCGACGCCGCTGACCGGGTCGTGCAGACAGACGGCAACGCACGAGCCCAGCAAGGTCAACAAGCGTCGCGGTATGCGCGAGATATAGCCCCCGCCGAGCAGCACGCGGGTCAGAGCCTCGCCGCTGACGGCGTCGACGAAATCGCTGGTTTCGCCGACCCGCAGCCACTGTTCTCCCGACCCAATGCTCATTTTTTCTTCCTGTAGATCGTGCCGCCGATCAGTTCGAAACGATCGGTCAGACCATGCAGGCTCTCGGAGTGGCCAATAAAAAGCAGTCCGCCAACCGGAAGCAGCTCGGCATAGCGATCGACGATGCGGGCCTTGACGTCGCGATCGAAGTAGATAAACACGTTGCGGCAGAATATCACGTCGAACGGCCCGCTCATCGGCCAGTCTTCGAGAAGATTCAACGGCATGACGCGCACGATGCGCTTGAGCTCCGGGCGCACCATCACGCGGCCGTCCTGGCTGCCGCCGCCGCGCAGAAACCAGCGCTTGAGCTGCGCCGGCGGCAGCCGCGCCACCCG
>JBMCIV010000077.1:0-6601 GCA_048616735.1 Wenzhouxiangella sp.
GCCGGACCAGCGGCCCTGGTCATGGGCGGCGAGGAACGCGGCCTGCGCCGGCTGACTAGCGAGCAGTGCGACCAGCTGGTTCGTATCCCCATGCCCGGGGCGGTCGAAAGCCTGAATGTCTCGGTGGCCGCCGGCGTCGCGCTTTTCGAGGCCGCGCGCGCGCGCTGCAGCGCCTGATGGCCACACCCAGCATCCAGATCCATCTGCCGGGATGGGTTAACGATTTCGTTGCCAGCCTGCCGCCGGCGCTGGACAGCCCGCAAGAGCGCATGCGGGTGGCCATCAGCCTGTCCGAACAAAACGTCGCCCGCGACAGCGGCGGGCCGTTCGGCGCCCTGGTCGTGGCCAGCGCCACCGGCCGCGTCCTCGCCGTCGGGGTTAACCGGGTCGAGCCAGGCAATTGCTCATCGGCACACGCCGAAATCCTGGCCCTGAGCCTGGCCCAGCAGCGCCTGGGTACGCCGGATCTGGCCGCGACCGGTCTCGGGCCGGTCGAGCTGGTGAGTTCGTGCGAGCCGTGCGCGATGTGCCTGGGCGCGGTGCCCTGGTCGGGCGTGAGCACGCTGCTGTGCGGAGCCACCAAGGCCGACGCCGAGATCGCCGGTTTCGACGAAGGTGACCGCTCCGAGCGATGGATCGAACAGCTGGCAGCGCGAGGGATTGCGGTGCGTACCGAAATCCTGCGCTCAGCCGCGGCCGAAGTGATCTGCCGCTACGCCCGCAGCGGTCGAAAAATCTACTGACAAGGCGCCTACCGACAAGGCCATGAAAAAAGGCCGGACCCCGAACGGGATCCGGCCGTCTTGCCAAGTGCTTGGTGCCTGAGTTTTACTGGGTGTCCTGCAGCATCTCGGTCAGGCGCTGCTGCAGTTCCGGATCGTTCTGGATTGCCATGGCGATGGCGTTGAACGACTCCACGTCCAGGCCGGCTTCATCGACGGCGCTGGTCATTTCCTCGTTGGCCTCCACCTGCAGCTCCTGCGCCCGCTCGGGGTCTTCAACGCCCTGCAGGCGCTCGGAGAAGTCCTGCTGGATTTCGATGATCGACGTCTGGGCATCGGCAAACTGCTCGAGCTGCTGGTCGGAGACATCGATGTCTTCGGGCGGCGGCGGCTGCTGCATCTGGCCTTCCTGGGCCACTGCAGCGGTCAGGCCGAAGCTCAGGGCGATGGCGAGGGACATCAAGCTATTGCGAATCTTCATTACGCTACTCCTAGTTGAGGTTTGGGTGAATCGCAGGAAGGTATATGCATGCAGCGTGCCAAAATAAAGGCGCTATGTTTTTCAAAGGCTTGTACGGGTCGAATCCCAGCACAAATCAAACCGATGTGTCATCATGGCGCATGTGTCTCATAATCAAGGCCTCATGCACAGTCTCAGAACCCGGCTAATTCTTCAGATTCTGCTGCCGCTGACGCTGCTGGCCGCGTTTGTCGTCTGGACCACGTTCCAGGCGGTCGAAGGCCTGGTTGAAAGGCGGCTGGAAAAGGAAATCGAGCTGGTGGCGCGGGCCATTCGCATGCCGGTTCAGCAGGCCTACGCGGAGGGCGATCTGCACCGCGTTTCGCAGTCTTTGAATGCAGTCTTCGAAATCGGCCGCGTCTACGGTGCCTACGTCTATGACGATGGCGGCAGGCGCGTCGTTGTTGCCGGCGAGGCCCGCCCCGGTACCCGGGCCCAGATTCAAGCGGCCGAGCTGGTCGAACTGGGTCAGGAGCTTGGCGAGTACGCCGAGCTGGCCGGCGAAGAGGTGTACTCGTACTTCGTGCCCCTGACCGGGGCCACGGGCCGCATCATCGGGCTGCTCCAGGTCGTGCGCCAGGAAAGCGACATCGCCGGGCAACTGGCTCGAATTCGCGAGCGCGGCTGGTGGGTGTGGGCGGCGGTGGTCGGTCTGATGGTGCTGGTGGTGCTGTTCGGCCATCGCCAGGCGGTCAGCCGCCACGTACGCACGCTGCTGGCCAGCATGAGCCGGGTCGAGGCCGGCGATCGTGATCATCGCGCGCCGGTCAGAGGCCCCAGCGAGCTGGTGGCGCTGGGCCGCGGTCTCAACCGCATGCTCGACGCGATCGCCGAGATGGAAGCGCGCATCGAGCAGCAGCGGCGCGAGCACCTGCACATGACCGAGCGCCTGCGAGAGCAGAAGAACCTGGCCGCCCTGGGCCGCTTTTCCTCCGGGGTCGCGCACGAGCTGGGCGCGCCGCTGACGGTCATCGACGGCGACGCGCGCAGGCTGCTGCAGCAAGGTGATTTCGATCAGGAGGCGATGCGCCGGCTGACCAGGATGCGGACCCAGATTCAGCGCACCCGGCAGCTGATCCGGCAGCTGATGGACTTCGTGCGCGACGATCAGCAGGCGCCGGTCAGGGTGTCGGTCGAACGGTTGCTGGATCGGGTCGGCGGCAGCGTCGCGCCCGAGCGGGAAACGCGCGGCATCGTGCTGGAAGTCATCCAGCCGTCGTCGGATCTGGCGATCAGCGGCCACGAGATCAGGCTGGAGCACGCGCTTCTCAACCTGGTCCGTAACGCCATCCAGGCGGCCAGCGCGAAGGTACGGGTGTCGGCCGAGCGGCTGGGCGAAGGCACGGTGATCCGGGTCGAAGACGATGGTCCCGGCGTCGACGAGGCCCTGGGCGAGGATATCTTCGAGCCGTTCCAGACCCGGCGTCATGACGGCCAGGGCACCGGCCTGGGCCTAGCGATTGTTCGATCGGTGGTCGAGGAGCACGACGCGGTGATTGCGGTGGATCGCTCGCCGAGCCTGGGCGGTGCGCGTTTCACGCTCAGTTTCGGGGCCGCGCCATGAACGCCGGCGGCGACCGCATCCTGGTGGTCGAAGACGACCAGGCGCTGGCTGAACTGCTGGTCGAGGAACTCGAGGCCGAAGGCTACGTCACCCATGCCTGCGGCAGCGCAGAGCAGGCCCTGGAGCATCTTGCCGCGCACCGACCCGATCTGGTGGTCAGCGACCTGCAGCTGCCGGGCAAGGATGGCCTGGCCCTGCTGGAGGATCTCAGAGCGCTGGACGCTCGCCCGGCGGTACTGATGATCAGTGCCTATGGCACCGTTGACCGGGCCGTGGCCGCGCTCAAGGCCGGCGCCGATAACTTCCTGACCAAGCCTTTGGACATGGATCACTTTCTGCTCAGCGTGGAACGTCTGCTCGACAACCGCAGGGTGCACGAACAGGTCCGGCACTACCGCGAAGCGCTGAGCGAGCCTGATTTTCATGGCCTGGAGGGCACCAGCCCCGCCATGCAGGCCTTGATCGACCGAATCCAGCGCATCGCCCAGGCTGACGGACCGGTACTGATCAGCGGCGAGTCCGGCACCGGCAAGGAACTGGTGGCCCGGGCCATCCACGCCGAAAGCACGCGCTCAGACCAGCCCTTTCTAGCGGTCAACTGCGCGGGGGTGCCGGCCGATCTGCTCGAAAGCGAGTTCTTCGGCCACGCCGTCGGCGCCTTTTCCGGGGCCGAAAAGGCCCGGCCGGGGCTGTTTCGCGAGGCCGATGGCGGCACGCTGTTTCTGGACGAAATCGGCGAGATGCCGATCGCGCTGCAGGCCAAGCTGCTGCGGGCGCTGCAGGACGGCCGCATTCGCCCGGTTGGCGCCGATCGCGAACACCGGGTCGACGTGCGCCTGATCGCGGCCACCAATGTCGATCTGCCGGACAAGGTCGCCTCGGGCGAGTTTCGCGAAGATCTCTACTATCGCCTGGAGGCTTTCCAGCTGACCCTGCCGCCGCTGCGCGAGCGCGACGATGATCTCGAACTGCTGGCCATGCGCTTCCTGGCCCGCTTTGCCGCTGCCCGGCAGCGCCCGGCACGACGGCTTTCCGAGCACGCGCTGGCGGCGATGAAGCGCTACCCCTGGCCGGGCAACGTGCGCGAGCTGCGCAACGCCATGGAGCGCGCCGTGACGTTCTGCGACGGTGAGGACGTCCACCCCGAGCACCTGCCGGAGCGAGTCAGAAAGTCGGCAGCCGTCGCACCGGCAGCGGGCGAGCTCCCCGCCGCCGTGCTCGACGGGGACATGCTGCCCAACCTGACCCAGCTGCGGCAGCGCTACGTGCGCTACGTGCTCGAACGCGTCGACGGCAACAAGCGCCGCGCCGCCGCGCTGCTGGGCGTTGGCCGCCGAACCCTGTACCGCTGGCTCGAAGAGGGCGGCGTAGAATGAACGCCAGCGCCTATTCTTATCATCGCTTCTTAAGGAGTTCTCACTTGAACACTATCCGCTGCGCCAAATCCTTGCTGCTGGTCATGATGATTGTCTTGCTGGCCGCCTGCGCGACCACGACCGACCCGTGGACCGGCGAGCCGCGCTCCAACCGCACCGGGCAGGGCGCGGCCGTCGGCGCCGGGATCGGCGCCGTGCTCGGGGCCATCTCTGGCGGAGACCGCCTCAAGCGCGTTGCCATCGGCGCGGGCGTCGGCGCCCTGACCGGCGCGGCGGTCGGTTCCTACATGGATCGCAACGAAGAGCAACTGCGCCGCCAGCTGGCCGGGTCGGGCGTCAGCGTGACCCGGCGCGGCGACGAGATCATCCTCAACATGCCCGGCAACGTGACGTTCGATTTCGATTCAGCCGCGCTCAATCCGGAATTTTTCGAGGTGCTGGACTCGGTCGCCCTGGTGGTCGAGGAATTCGACCAGACCGTGCTGGTGATCGACGGGCATACCGATGCCACCGGTTCGCGCAGCTACAACCTTAGCCTGTCCGAACAGCGCGCCGACACCGTTGGGCGCTACCTGATTTCGCGCGGGATCAGCCCGGCCCGGGTGGCGACCTACGGTTATGGTCCGGACTACCCGGTGGCCAGCAACGACACGGCCGAGGGCCGGGCCATGAACCGCCGGGTCGAACTGACCCTGATGCCGGTAACGGAATAAGGAGCCGGTCAGCGCTTGCCGCGGCGCTGGGCGGGCTTGCTGCCGGGGCGAGCCGGAACGGCCTGGAGCACCAGCTCGATGGGCTGCGGCGGCAGGCCTGCATCCTCGCGCAGCACCCGGTGATCTTGGGGTGAGAGCTCCTGATAGCGGCCGGGCCGCACGGCGGCCGGCAGAAAAACGGGTCCGAAGCGCACCCGCTTGAGGCGCGCGACCTGAACGCCCACGGCTTCCCACAGGCGCCGCACTTCGCGATTGCGGCCTTCCAGGATGACCACCGTATACCAGGAATGGCCGCCGGTGACTTCGCCTGGAACGACGTCGGAAAAGCGGGCCGGGCCGTCGTCGAGTTCGACCCCGGCCAGGAGCTGCTGAATCTGTTCATCGGAGACCGTGCCCCGAACCCGGCACAGGTATTCGCGATCGACGCCGCCGGACGGGTGCATCATGCGGTTGGCCAGCTCGCCGTCGGTGGTCAGCAGCAGCAGACCGGCGGTGTTGAGGTCGAGCCGACCGATCGAAATCCAGCGCCCTTCCTTCAGGCGCGGCAGGCGATCGAACACGGTACGCCGGCCCTCGGGGTCGCTGGTCGTGGTGACCTCACCCTCGGGCTTGTGATAAATCAGCGTGCGATGGCCCGGCGAGGCCGCCTGGACCCGAAACTCGCGCTCGTCCAGGCCGATCAGATCGCCGCTGCCGACCGAGGCGCCAAGCTTGGCCGGGACCTTGTTGACCATGATCTCGCCCCGCTCGATGCGCGCCTCCAGCGCGCGTCGTGAACCCAGCCCGGCCCGCGCCAGCACCTTTTGCAGGCGCTCTGTGCCGGCCTCGAGGGCCTCAGCCGGGGCGGTCGCGCTGCGCGTTTTCCGGCGCGGCTGGCTCCTCGTCGAGCGGGTGGTCGGAGCGGGCGGACGACGGGTCGGCGTCGGTCTGGTTTTCTTGCGCGTCGGTGGGGGGGTCATCTTGATTGACTTCGGCTGGCTGGCCCGCAGCCGGATGAATCAGCTCCAGCTCGGGCTCGAGATTGTCGATGTCCTTGATTTCTGCCAGGGTCGGCAGCTGATCAAGCGACTTGAGGTTGAAATAGTCCAGGAACGCCCGGGTCGTGCCCAGCAGCTCGGGCCGTCCGGGCACGTCGCGATGCCCGACCACCTTGATCCATTCTCGCTCCTGCAGCGTTCGGAGAATGTTGGCGCTCAGCGATACCCCGCGGATCTGCTCGATTTCGCCGCGGGTGATCGGCTGGCGGTAGGCAATGATGGCCAGGGTCTCGAGCAGCGCCCGGGAGTAGCGCGGCGGCTTCTCGCTCCACAGGGCGGCGATGATCGGCATCAGCTTGGGCCGAATCTGGATGCGGTAGCCGCTGCCGACTTCGGTCACTTCCACGGCCCGGCCCTCGAGGTCGGCGTCCAGGGCCGCCAGGGCTTCCTTGAGCGGGCCGTGGCCGGGTTTTTCTTCGTCGGGGAAAAGCGCGTTGAGCTGATTGAGGTTCAGCGGTCCTCCGGCCGCAAGCAGGGCGGCTTCGACGATGGTTTTCAGATAAGCGATGTCCATGTCATGCTCGGGATGGTCAGTCGGCGGGGCCGCGCACGTAAATGGTGGCGAACAGATCCTGCTGGACCAGATCGATCAGGTGCTCGCGCAACAGTTCAAGCAGCGCCAGGAAGGTCACCACGGCGCCAATCCGGCCTTCTTCCAGGTCGAAACAC
>JBMCIV010000078.1:0-6557 GCA_048616735.1 Wenzhouxiangella sp.
CCGTAAATTCCCGGATCAGGAGACTCTGGCCGGCCGGCTGGAGGAAGCCGGCTTCGAGTTTCGCTTCCGGCAACTCGACCAGGCACTGGCCGAGATTTTTGGCCGCACAAACGGCTGAGCGACCGTTGTGCTGACCTTGAATGAGTTGCTCATCGGTCTCGCCTTGATGACGCCTTTTTTGCTCATTCCGACCGTCATCGGCTGGCGGCGGGGGCACCCGCGCCTGGGTGCCCTGTTTGCCCTCAATACGCTTGGGCTGGCTTTTTTCGGTATTGGGTGGATCCTGGCCCTGATCTGGGCGATCACAGTACCCGGCTCTGCCGGACCGCAGACAAGGGAGCGCGCCTGAATGGATTGACCTGGATCAGGAATCACCCGGCGCTTCGCGCTAGACTGTCACCTCCAAAAGCGACAACAGCCCCGGCGGGCTTTGGGAGGTGGCGTCATGCCGATCCAGTGGCGCAGGCAGATGAGTGTCGGCAACCTGATCATCGATCTGGATCACCGCTATTTGCTCAGCCTGATCAATCAGGTCGAATACGCGTTGCGACATCCGGAAGAGGCGGACAATCTGAAGATGGCGCTGGACCAGTTGTCCGAATACGCCCGCGAGCATTTCGCCCGCGAGGAAAAGCTGCAGCTGCGCATCCAGTTTCGCGGCTACATGCCGCACAGGATGGCCCACCAGTCGCTGCTCGACCGGCTTGAGCGCATCAGCGGAGAAATCCTGGCCGAACAGGACCCGGAACGGCTCAAGCAGCGCAGCAGTGAGATCGTGCAGCTGTTGCGCGACTGGCTGCTCGACCACGTCCTCAAGGAAGACATGAAGATGAAGGCCGATCTGGAAAACCTGCCGCCCAACGCGGTTGGGTAAGCCCCTACCGGATCGACACCGCCAATGGATGTAGCCACTCTCGCCGGCCTGATTTTCGGGATCATCGTTATCCTGACGGCCATCATGACCTCGTCGGGCATCATGATCTTCATCAACGTGCCCGGCATCCTGATGGTTTTTGGCGGCACCTTCGCCGCGACCCTGATCAAGTTCCCCTTCGAGCAGGTCAAGGGCGCCTTCAAGGTCGCCGGCCAGGCCTTTACCAAGCGCGAAGAACGCCTGGAAACGCTGATCGAACAGGCCACCAGCCTGTGCACCACGGTGCGCAAGGGCGGGCTGCTGGCGCTGGAAGACGCCCCGGTCGACAATGCCTTTTTCCAGAAAGGCCTGCAGCTGTGCGCCGACGGCAACCCCGGCGACTTCATCCGCGACGTGCTCACTCGCGAAATGGAGCAGTCGGCCGAGCGTCACCGGGTCGGCCAGGACATCTGGCGCGCCATCGGCGAATCAGCGCCGGCTTTCGGCATGATCGGCACCCTGGTCGGTCTGGTCCAGATGCTGGTCAACCTCGACGACCCGTCCCAGCTCGGTCCGGGCATGGCGCTGGCGTTGTTGACCACGCTCTACGGCGCGCTGTTCGCCAACCTCGTCGCGCTGCCGATCGCCGACAAACTCGCGATCCGCTCGACCCAGGAGCTGGTGGCCAATTCGCTGATCGTCGAGGCCGTCGTCGGCGTGCAACAGGGCGCCAATCCGCGCGTGCTGCACGAAATGCTGGAAGCCTATCTGCCCAGCCGCGAGCGCTCCGAATACTCGCCCCAGGGCCCCCGGGCGGCGGCCAGGGAGAGCTGAGTGATCCCGGGGCGTAAAAAGTCAGGCGGCGGCGCGCCGCTGTGGATGGTCACCTTTGCCGACATGATGACCCTGCTGGTCACCTTCTTCGTGCTGCTGTTTTCATTCGTGATCATCGATCAGCAGCGCTACAAGACCCAGGCCGAGTACATCCGCGCCGGCTTCACCGCCAGCGTATTCGAGCAGATGACCGGAAGAGTGCGCGATCTCAACATCGCCGACCAGCAGGGATCGATCGTGCCCAATTTTCCCACCGTTCCCTCAGCGCCCGACCTGCGAGAAGAAAACAGGCGCGAACCCACCAGCCAGAGCGCGCCCAGCATCGCCCAGCAGGTCGAAGCCAGCATCATCGAGCAGCTCGGCGGTCTGATCGACATGGGCGATGTGACCGTCGAGCGCATGGAAGATGAAGTCATCATCCGCCTCCAGGACCGCTTTGCCTTCGAGCTGGGCAGCGAGATCATCCAGCCCCAGTTTCGCGCGATGCTGATGGAAATCAAAACATTGTTGCGTGATATCCGCGGAGAATTCGTGGTTTCCGGGCACACCGACAACCTGCCCATCCGCACCCAGCGTTTTCGGTCCAACTGGGAACTCTCGGCCGCCCGTGCTGCTTCGGTGGTCCACGAACTGACCGAAGACGGCACGATCCCGCCGGAGCGCTTTCGGGTCGAAGGCTACGCCGATACTATGCCGATCGCGGACAATTCCTTCGAGGAAGACCGGGCGCGCAACCGACGGGTCGAAATCCTGATCCGGCCGCGCACCACGATCGAGCCGCCGGCGCCGGATTCCATCATCGAAATGGACGATCTGTCGGAGCTGAGCCGTGAGCCGGAATGAGTCCGACGATCGGCGCGGCTACCACCGGATTGAATTCCGTGCCAGCGTCCAGACCCAGCGGCTGGATGATGAACTGCTGGACGATCCCGCCCGTCTGCGGGCCCAGCTCAAGGCGGATTTGCGAATGCTGCACTGGCTGCAGCTGGAAAACCAGTACGCCTTCGTGCGCGATTCAGCCATGCGGGGTCAACCGGCGCTGGCGCCGCTGATCCGGCTGATCGACGCCAAACTCAATTTTCTGGCGGCTGAAATCTACTCTCACGAACCGGTTGAGGCGTCGATCCAACGCGTGGAGATGAGCGCAACCGGCCTGTCCTTTGAGTGGCCGCAAGCGCTGCCGCCGGGCTCGCTGTGGCTGATCAGGATTGACCCGGTCGGCACCGACGCGCCTTTGAGCCTGCCCGCCATCGTTCAGCGCCTGGACCAGTCCGGGGCGCCGTCTGCGCCGCGGATCGCGGCTGAATTCTTCGCGCTTACCGAGGAAGAAACCGATGCGCTGGCTTCCTGGATCGTGGCCCGACAGGCGCGCTGCCTGAGCCGACGCAAAAGCGCCGAAAACGACTAGACCGCCGCCTTCAGGCTCTGATCACGCAGCTGACCGATGCGATCCCGCAACTCGGCGGCCTGCTCGAAGTCCAGGTTTTCGGCCGCCTTGAACATTTCTTTTTCCAGCCGCGCGATCTCGCGCGCGGCCAGCTCGGGCGCGACCACCTCGGCCGTATACGCGGCGCGTTTTTCCGCCGCTTTCCTGGCCGGTTTTTTCTTGCCCGGGGTCTGGTGGGCGTCGGCCATGATGTCGGCGATGTTCTTGACGATGGTCTTCGGGGTGATGCCGTGCGCCTGGTTATGGGCAATCTGTTTCGCTCTTCGCCGGTCGGTCTCGTCGATCGCGCGGCGCATGGAGTTGGTCATCTGGTCGGCGTAGAGAATGGCGCGACCGTGGACGTTGCGCGCGGCCCGGCCGATGGTCTGGATCAGCGAGCCCTCCGAGCGCAGAAAGCCTTCCTTGTCGGCGTCCAGGATAGCGACCAGGGAAACCTCTGGTAAATCAAGCCCTTCGCGCAACAAGTTAATGCCGACCAGCACATCGAAGGTGCCCAGGCGAAGATCGCGGATGATCTCGACGCGCTCGACCGTATCGATGTCGGAATGCAGGTAGCGCACGCGCACGTCGTGCTCGGCCAGGTACTCGGTCAGGTTCTCGGCCATGCGCTTGGTCAGGGTAGTGACCAGGACGCGGTCGCCCCGCCCGACCCGGTCGTGAATCTCGGACAGCAGGTCGTCGACCTGGCTGGCGACCGGGCGCACGATGACTTCAGGATCCACCAGGCCGGTCGGCCGCACCACCTGCTCGGCGATCACCGGCGAGCGTTCCAGCTCCCAGGCCCTGGGCGTGGCCGAGACCAGGATCATCTGCGGCGCGCGCTGCTCGAACTCCTCGAACTGCAGCGGCCGGTTGTCCAGCGCCGAGGGCAGTCGAAACCCGAAATCGACCAGCGTTTCTTTCCGCGCCCGGTCGCCGCGGTACATACCGCCGATCTGCGGAATGGTGACGTGCGATTCGTCGGCGATCAGGATGGCGTCGCGCGGCAGGTAGTCAAACAGCGTCGGCGGCGCCTCGCCGGGCTGGCGGCCGGTGAGGTGACGAGAGTAGTTTTCGATGCCCTGGCAGTAGCCCAGCTCCAGCATCATCTCGATGTCGAACTGGGTGCGCTGCTTGATGCGCTGGGCTTCCAGCAGCTTGCCGGCGCTTTCCAGCTGCGGCAGGCGCTCGGCCAGCTCGGCCTTGATCGCCTCGACCGCGTCAAGCACCACCTGGCGCGGGGTGACGTAGTGCGTCTTGGGGAAGATCGTCAGCTCGTCGAGCTTGTCGCGAATCTCACCGGTCAGCGGGTCGAAGTAGCTGATCCGCTCGATCTCGTCGTCGAACAACTCCACCCGCACCGCCTCGATCTCGGAATCGCCGGGAAAGATGTCGATGACCTCGCCGCGCACCCGATAGGTGCCGCGGCGAAGCTCGAAGTCGTTGCGGGCGTACTGCATCTCGGCCAGGCGGCGCAGAATTTCGCGCTGGCTCATGCGCTCGCCGACTTCCAGGCGCAGGGTCATCTTGAGAAACGCGCTGGGATCACCCAGACCGTAGATCGCCGAGACCGTCGCCACGATCAGGGTGTCGCGCCGCTGCAGCAAGGCCTTGGTTGCCGACAGGCGCATCTGCTCGATGTGCTCGTTGATCGAGGCGTCTTTCTCGATGAAAGTATCGGTCGAGGGCACGTAGGCCTCCGGCTGATAATAATCGTAGTAGGACACGAAGTACTCGACCGCGTTGTCGGGGAAAAACGCCTTGAACTCGCCGTACAGCTGCGCGGCCAGGGTCTTGTTCGGCGCCATGACCAGCGCCGGACGCTGCACGCGCTCGACCAGATTGGCCATGGTGAAGGTCTTGCCGGACCCGGTCACCCCGAGCAGGGTCTGGTGGGCGTGGCCTGCGCACAACCCCTCGACCAGCTGGCGGATGGCCTCCGGCTGATCGCCCGCCGGCTCATAGCCGGAGGCCATTCGGAATCTGCGGCTCATTGCTGTTTTCGAAGGAGAACAAACACGCCGCCTAGTATACTGGCCGCCAAATCAGCCACGTCTACAGGGAGCAGATTCGTGACCATTCAACTGTCAAAGCGCGTTGCCCAGGTCAAGCCTTCGGCCACCATCGCCATGAGCATGAAAGCGGCCGAACTGCGCGCCGAAGGCCGCGACATCATTTCGCTGAGCATGGGGGAGCCGGATTTCGACACGCCCGAGCATATCCGCGCAGCCGGGATCGAAGCGATCAACAGCGGCCAGACCCGCTATACCGCCGTCGACGGCATCCCGGCGCTCAAGCAGGCCATCATCGATAAACTCGCGCGCGACAACCGGCTCGACTACGAGGCATCCCAGGTGCTGGTTTCCAACGGCGCCAAGCAGGCCATCTACAACCTGCTGCAGGCCACCATCGACCCCGGCAACGAAGTCATCGTTCCGGCGCCGTACTGGGTGTCTTACCCCGACATGGTGCGCCTGGCCGATGGCGAGCCGGTGATCCTGCAAACCAGCCCGGACAGCAACTACCTGATCAGTCCCGCCCAGCTGGCGGCCTCGATCACCGACCAGACCCGTATGGTCATGCTCAACTCGCCCAGCAACCCGACCGGCCAGGCCTACAGCCGCGAGCAGCTGGCGGCTTTGGGCGAAGTGCTTCAGGATCACCCGCGCATCCTGATCTGTTCCGACGACATTTACGAGCATATCTGGTGGGCGGACGAACCCTTTATCAATATCGCCGAGGTGGTCCCGGCGCTCAAAGACCGGCTGATCGTGGTCAACGGCGTTTCCAAGGGCTACGCCATGACCGGCTGGCGCATCGGCTACGCGGCCGGACCCGCCGCCGTGATCAAGGAGATGCGCAAGGTCCAGGGCCAGAGCACGTCCAACCCCTGCTCCATCAGCCAGGCGGCAGCCGTGGCCGCCCTGACCGGCGACCAGCAATGCGTCAAAGACATGTGCGTCGCCTTTCGCGAGCGCCACGACTGGCTGCAGCCGGCGCTGGACGCTCTGCCGGGCGTTTCCTGCGCACCCGGCAAGGGCGCTTTCTACCTGTTTGCCGACTTCAGCGCAGCCATCAAGGCCCTGAACCTGGATAATGACCTCGCCCTGGCCGAGCACCTGCTCGAACACGCCGGGGTCGCCTCGGTCCCCGGCAGCGCCTTCGGCGCCCCCGGCCACTTGCGGCTTTCGTTCGCGTGTGCACTGGACACGCTCAAAGAGGCCGTCGAGCGCATCGCCAAGGCGCTGGACTAGCAGACCACGCCCCCTTGACCTGAAATTTCCTACAAGCCGCCGCGGCCAAGACCCACCGACCGCGGCGCCGTCTGCCGATTTCGGCGCCGGCGCGCCGCTCGCACAATGTTGCTGAAACCGATGCCCGGGAGACAGCGACATGCAGCGACGACAGCAAGGCGTGACGATCATCGAACTGATGTTTGTGCTG
>JBMCIV010000079.1:0-6459 GCA_048616735.1 Wenzhouxiangella sp.
GAATCCATCATCAACTACGTGCGCCGCTCCTACGGCACGCTGATCGGCGAGTCCACGGCCGAGCGCATCAAGATGGAAATCGGTTGCGCGTTCGCCCTCGACGTGCAAAGCGAAATCCAGATTTCCGGCCGCAACCTGGCCGAAGGCGTGCCCAAGATGATCACGCTCAACAGCAACGAAGTGCTCGAGGCTTTGTCGGAGGCGCTGGCCAGCATCGTCGGCGCGGTCAAGGTGGCGCTGGAGCAGACCCCGCCGGAGCTGTGCGCCGACGTGGCCGATACCGGCATCGTGTTGACCGGCGGCGGTGCGCTGCTGCGCGGGCTCGACAAGCTTTTGATGGAAGAGACCGGCCTGCCGGTGATCATCGCCGACGATCCGCTGACCTGCGTGGCGCGCGGCGGTGGCCGGGCCCTGGAGATGATGGATGAGAATCGGGTCGATTTCTTTTTTGCCACCTGAGCCTGCGCGACATTTTTTTCCGCCGCCACGGTGAACGCGCCGGGCGGTCCATTCAATTTCAGCGCAGAGCTGGCCGGGCGCACGTCGCGGCTGATGATCTACGCGCTGCTGGCGATCATTTTGATGACGCTGGACTATCGCGGCCGCTTAGTCGAGCAGATCCGGCATCAGGCCGGGCTGGTGGTCGAGCCGGCGGTGTTGCTGATCGAGTCGCCGTTTCGGCTGGCTGACTCAATCCGGTCTGCCCTGCGCGGGCGTGACCAGCTGTTGAACGAAATCGCCGAGTTGCGCAGCCTGCTGGCCGAATCCTCGGCGCGCCTGCTGCTGCTCGAAGAACTCAGGCGCGAGAATCTCGAGCTGCGCCAGCTTCTGACGGCCTCGAAGCAACCGCAGGTTACTTTTTATCCAGCCGAAATCCGCCAGATCGATCTCAACCCGTTCTCTCATCGCGTGGTGATCAATCGCGGCCAGCGCGACGGCGTTGAATCCGGACAGGCGGTGATCGACGCCTACGGCGTGGTCGGGCAGGTAGACGAGGTCTTCCTCCACAGCGCGTGGGTCGTCCTGTTGACCGATCCCGACCATGCCCTGCCGGTTGCGGTCGAGCGTACGGGCGTGCGCACCATCGCCTACGGCAGCGGCCTGAACACCGAGCTGCGGCTCAACGATCTGCCCATGAACGTCGATCTGGAGTCGGGAGACCGGCTGGTCACCTCGGGTCTGGGCGGCGCTTTTCCGGCGGGGTTGCCGGTGGCCGAGGTCGTCGATGTCTCGCGCACGGTCGGCGAGGCCTTTGCGCGGGCGCGCCTGCGCCCGCTGGGTCGGCTCGACCGGTCGCGCCATCTGCTGGTGCTCGAAAGCGCGCAGCCGCCGGCGCCTGAGGCGCTGCCCGACGACAACGCCGCCGCCGTCCCCGACGACGCCGCGGTCGATCAGGCCGCCGGGCCGAGTGCGTCGAGCGCGCAGGAGGATCGGCCTTGAGCCAGCGCGCCAGCGATCGCGCGCTGTTGCCGGCGAGCCTGGCGGCAGCGCTGGTGCTGACCATCATGCCGTTGCCGGAGGTGGTCCAGCCCATGCGTCCGCACTGGGTCGCCCTGGTGCTGATCTACTGGAACCTGGAGGGTGGGCGCCTGCGGACCATGGGCAGCGGCTTTGCGCTGGGCCTGCTGCTGGACGGCGCGACCGGGTCCTTGCTGGGCCAGCATGCGCTGGGCCTGGTCATTCTGTGTTACCTGCTCGAGCGCTTTCATGCCCGGATTCGCTTCTTCCCGCCCTGGCAGCAGGCTGCAGTCGTAATGGCGCTGCTGTTCAATGACCGGGTCGTACACCTTTGGGTGGTGGGGCTGGCCGGTGAAGGCTGGCCGCAGTGGTCGTGGTGGCTCAGTCCGCTGGTCAGCGTCTTGTTCTGGCCCTGGCTGTTTCTGCTGCTCGATCGTCTGCGCCGTCGCGCCCGGCTTCGCAAGGCCTGATGATGGGGCGTGCGGTCAATCCGGTGCGCGATGAGCAGGCCGAGCTAGGCGTGATCGGACGACGCTATCGCTGGCTGGTCGCCATCGTGATCGTGGTGCTGGCCCTGCTGGGGCTGCGCTTTGCCAACCTGCAGGTGATCGATCATGAGCTCTACGCCAGCCGCTCCGAAGACAACCGGATCCGGCTGGTGGCGCTGCCGCCCAACCGCGGTCTCATCCTCGACCGGCACGGCCGGGTTCTGGCCGAGAACCTTCCGGCCTACCGCCTGGTCATCGTGCCCGAACGCACGCCGGCGCTGGCCGAGACGCTGGACGAACTCTCAGAGCTGGTCGAGATTCGTGCCCAGGAACTGGCGCGTTTCGAGCGCCAGCGCCAGCGCTCTCGTCGCTTCGAGGCGATCACCTTAAAGACCAACCTGAGTCAAGCGCAGGTCTCGCGCCTGGCCATTCATCGCCACCGCCTGCCCGGCGTGGAAATCGAGCCCTACCTGACTCGGCATTATCCGCACGGGCCTGCGCTGGCGCACGTCATTGGCTATGTCGGCAGGATCGATCAGCGCGACCTCCAGCGCCTGCCGGTCGAGCGCTATCGGGGGACCACGCACGTTGGCAAAACCGGTATCGAGCGCCAGTACGAGTCGACGCTGCAAGGGCACCCAGGCCTTGAGCGGGTTGAGACCAACGCCCAGGGACGCGTGTTGCGGGTGCTCGAACGCAGTCCGCCCTCGCCCGGACAAGATCTCTCGCTGAGCATAGACCTGGAGATGCAGCGCGCCGCGATCGCGGCGCTGGGCGAGCGTGCCGGGGCCGTGGTCGTGCTCGACGTGCCCAGCGGAGAAGTGCTGGCGCTGGTCAGTCAGCCCGGATTTGATCCAAACCTGTTTGTCCATGGGATTCCAGGCGGAGCCTACAACGCCCTGCTCGCCGATCCGCATCGGCCCCTGTTCAATCGCTTTCTTGCCGGCGGCTACGAGCCGGGTTCCACGGTCAAGCCGTTTCTGTCGCTGGCTGGCCTGCAAAGCGGCGCCATTACCCCGGAGACGCGGGTGTTTTCCGGCGGCGAGTTTCAGCTTCCCGGCCACAGTCGGCGCTATCGCGACTGGCGTCGAGGAGGCCACGGCTGGGTTGATCTGGAGCTGGCGCTGGCCGAGTCGGTCAATGTTTTCTACTACCAGCTGGCGGTGGAGCTTGGCATTGATCGGATTTCCCGGGAACTGGCCTTGTTCGGTTTCGGCCGCGCCACCGGCCTTGATCTGCCGGGCGAATCCGACGGCGTTCTGCCCACGCGCAGCTGGAAACGCGCCGTGTTCGACCAGCCCTGGTTTCCCGGCGAGACCGTGATTACGGGGATCGGCCAGGGCTTTACCGTGGTCACCCCGCTGCAGCTGGCGCATGCCACGGCCGCTCTGGCCGGACGGGGCCGGACAGGGCCGCCCCGCCTGGTGGGCGCGACCGAGCCGGTGCAGATGGTGTCGCACCGGGCCGCGCACTGGGATGCGGTGTTTGCAGGCATGGCCGCGGTGGTGCACGGGGATTCCGGCACGGCCCGTGCCATCGCCCCGGCGGTTCCGACCCGGATCGCCGGCAAGACCGGCACCGCCCAGGTCTTCGGGCGACCCGATGACGACGCGCAGCGGGCCCTGCTTGACGAGGAGGCGTTGCCAGAACAGTTGCGCAACCACGCCCTGTTCATGGGTTTCGCGCCGCTGGAGGATCCTCGCTTCGCGCTCAGCGTCGTGGTCGAGCACGGCGGCGGCGGTGCCGGCGTGGCCGCGCCCGTTGCCGCCGAGATCATGGCCCGGGCGCTGGAGCTGGGTTACTGATGGCCGCGGTGGGCCCGCGCATCGTGCCGTGGCGACCGGCCTGGCGCCTCGACGGCGTGCTGCTGGCGCTGCTGCTGGCCTTGATGGGCCTGGGCTTGCTGGTGCTCTACAGTGCCGGCGAGCAGGACATCGGCCTGGTCTGGCGCCAGGGCGTGCGCCTGGCCATGGGCTTGTTGGTGCTGGTGGTGATGGCGCATCTGCCGCCGCGCTTTCTTCAGGTCTGGGCACCTTGGCTGTTCGTGCTGGCGCTCTTGCTGCTGGCGGCAACCTTGCTGTTCGGGGTCGGTCGCGGCGCCCAGCGCTGGCTGGACTTGGGTTTGGTCCGTTTCCAGCCCTCCGAGGCCATGAAGCTGGCGCTGCCGCTGATGCTGGCGACGTTTCTGGCCCGCCGAGCGCTGCCGCCAGGCTGGAAGGACAGCCTGATTGCGCTGGCCCTGATTGGCGTGCCGGCGGCGCTGATCGTGGCTCAGCCGGACCTGGGCACGGCCGTGCTGGTGGCCGCCAGCGGGTTGGTCCTGCTGTTTCTGGCCGGGCTGGGCTGGCGCTTGATCGGGCTGATGACGCTGGTCGTGGCGGCTGCCCTGCCGTTGCTGTGGGTGAATCTGCATGCCTATCAGCAAAATCGCGTCCTGACGTTCCTCAACCCGGAGCGCGATCCGCTCGGCCAGGGCTGGAATATCATCCAGTCCAAGATCGCCGTGGGTTCCGGGGGACTGGCCGGGAAGGGCTGGCAGGAGAGCAGCCAGTCGCACCTGGAGTTTCTGCCCGAGCCCCACACCGACTTTATTTTCTCGGTGCTGGCCGAAGAGTTCGGTTTTATCGGCGTGGTGGTGGTGATCGCCCTGTACGCGGCCATTATCCTGCGCTCGCTGCACATGGCCAGCCGCTGTCGAGACAGTTTTGGCCGCTTGCTAGCCGGCAGCGTGGCGACGATGTTTTTTCTCTACGCGGCCGTCAACATCGCCATGGTGAGCGGTCTGCTGCCGGTGGTCGGCGTGCCCCTGCCGCTGGTCAGCTACGGCGGCACCTCCGCGGTGACCCTGCTGGCCGGTTTCGGCCTGATCATGGGGCTGCACAGTCGCCGCCGCTTCATGGATGGTGTTTGAACGAACCGGCTAAAATGCCGACAGCTTTGACTTCCCGCCAAGGAACCTTTCTGACCCATGCCCCGATTTTTGATGATCGCTTTGTGGCTGCTGGCCGCGTCGTTCGCGCCAACTGCGCAGGCCGAAGAACCCCATCCGGGTGCTGATGCCTTTGTCGAACGGGTGCTCGCCGAGCACGGCGTCGATGAAAAGCTGGTGCGCGCGGTGCTGGCCGATGCCCGCTACCAGCAGTCGATCATCGATGCCATCAGCCGTCCGGCTGAGTCCCGTCCCTGGTACCAGTATCGGCCGATTTTCTTGACCGAAACGCGGATTGCCGGCGGGGTTGAATTCTGGCGCGCGAACGCGCGCCTGCTCGACGAGATCGAGCAGCGCTTTGGTGTTCCCATCGAGGTCGTGGTCGCCATTGTTGGGGTCGAAACCAACTACGGCATGAACACCGGCAGTTTCCGGGTCATCGATGCGCTCGCCACGCTGGGGTTTTATTTTCCGCGCCGGGCCGAGTTCTTTGCCGCCGAACTGGGCCATTTTCTCGCCCTCAGCGCCGAAGAACAGCTGCCGCTCTACGAGGTGCGCGGGTCCTACGCCGGCGCCATGGGGATCGGCCAGTTCATTCCGTCCAGTTACCGCGCTTATGCCGTGGACTTTGACGGCAACGGCCGGCGCGATCTGTGGCGATCGCTGCCCGATGCGCTGGGCTCGGTAGCCAACTACTTAGCCGTCCACCGCTGGCAGGCCGGTGCGCCGATCGCCCTGCCGGCCACCGGCGTGCCCGATGACCTCGACGAGGATTTTCCGATCAGGCCGCGGCATAGCCTGGATGAGCTGGCTGCACTGGGCATCGAGTTTGATCCGGCCGGCCTGCCCGGCGATACCCCTGCCACGCTGATCGAGCTGGAAGGGGCCGATGCACCCGAGTACTGGATCGGGCTGAACAACTTCTATGTGATTACGCGCTACAACCGCTCGCCGCTCTACGCTATGGCCGTCAACCAGCTTGCTGCCGCGATTCGGGAGCAATCGCAGTGAGGGTCCGGGTGCGACTGATCGGCCTGGGCCTGCTTGCGTTTGCCCTGAGCGCCTGTTCGACCCTGACGCGCGAACCCGGGCCGGCCAGGCCGCCGGGCGAGCCTGCCGACGGGCCACCCGACCAGGCGCTGGACGTCGCCCGGATCGTGCCGGTGATTCCGCGACCCGAGCCGCGCAGTCCGTATGGCAATCACAGCCCTTATACCGTGCTTGGCGAGACCTATGAAGTCCGGCCCAGCGCGGCCGGCTACCGCGAGCGCGGTCTGGCCTCGTGGTACGGAACCAAGTTTCACGGCCGCTTGACCTCTTCCGGCGAGCCCTACGATATGCACCAGCTGACCGCTGCCCATCGCACCCTCCCGTTGCCCACATTCGCCGAAGTGCGTCATCTGGAGACCGGCCGCACCATCATCGTGCGTATCAACGACCGCGGACCGTTCCATCCCGACCGGATCATCGACCTGTCGTGGGCGGCCGCGGTCAAGCTGGGCATCGACCAGGCCGGAACGGGGCCGGTGGAGGTGCGCGCGATCACGTTCGACGAACCGGCCGTGGCGGCCGTGCGTCCGGCCC